>CAIUGQ010000215.1 GCA_903898725.1 uncultured Burkholderiales bacterium
AGGTCGCGGGCCTTGCCGACATACAGCAGCGTGTCGTCGCCCGCCAGCATCCGGTAGACGCCGGGGCGGTTGGGCAATGCCGCGAGGTAGGCCTTGATGTCGAACGGCGGCGTCTCGCCGCTCGGGGCGGTGGGGTCGTCGCTGCCGGCGTCGCTCGGATCGGTGTCGGGGGTCTGCACCCCGAAATTCTAGCCCTTCGGGCGCCGCGCCCCGGCCGGGATCAGTCCGCGTCGCGCGCGCCGGGCGATGCCGGGCGCTCGAGGCGCTCGACCACGACGAAGGCCAGCGCGCTGTCGACCTCGTCCGAGATCGACACGTGGGCGACCAGGCCGCGCTCGCGCAGCCAGGGCTCGAGCGCCTTGCGCGGCACCGCCACCGGCTTGCCGCGCGCATCGTTGAGGACCTGCAGCGAGAGCAGCGTCATCGGCCCGCGCAGTCCGAGACCGATCGCCTTGGAGAACGCCTCCTTGGCGGCGAAGCGTTTCGCGAGGTAGCGCACGGCACGCTCCGGTCCAGGGGTGCCACGGCCATGCCGCCGCAGGTACTCGCGCAGTTCGTCCGGCCCGAGCACGCGGCGCGGAAAGCGCTCGCCCCATCGATCGACCAGCGT
Source organism: uncultured Burkholderiales bacterium (assembly GCA_903898725.1). Classification (GTDB taxonomy): domain Bacteria; phylum Pseudomonadota; class Gammaproteobacteria; order Burkholderiales; family Burkholderiaceae_E; genus UBA4615. The sequence goes on from CAIUGQ010000215.1 coordinate 611, forward strand.
GCGGATGCGGGCGATGAGGACGATGTCGGTGCCGATGCCGTAGATCACCCGCCGACGCTCCGTCTCAGTCCGGTCGCAGGCCGGGCGCGGCCCCCTCGCGGATCAGCCGCTTCATCTCGCGGACCGCCTCGCGCATGCCGACGAACATGGCGCGCGAGACGATGGCGTGGCCGATGTGCAGCTCACGGATGCCGGGCAGCGCGGCGACTGCCTGGACGTTGACGTAATTGAGCGCATGGCCGGCGTTGAAGCGCATGCCGGCGGCCCGGATCGCCGCGCCCGACCGGGCGATGCGCTCGAGCTCGGCGATCACGGGCGGACTCTGCGCGTCGCGCCCGCGCGAGAAGAAGGCATCGGCGTACGGACCGGTGTGGATCTCGCAGACCTTCGCGCCGATCGCGGCAGCCGCCTCGACCTGGCGCAGCTCGGCGTCGATGAACACGCTGACCACGATGCCGGCATCCGCCAGCCGCGCGACCACGTCGGTGAGCCGGGCACGCTGGCCGGCCACGTCGAGCCCGCCCTCGGTGGTGATCTCGTGCCGCCCCTCGGGCACCAGCATCGCCATCTCGGGCCTGAGGGCACAGGCGATGCCGACCATCTCGTCGGTCGCGGCCATCTCGAGGTTGAGCTTGATGTGAGTGAGCTCGCGCAGCCGTCGCACGTCCTCGTCATGCACGTGGCGGCGGTCCTCGCGCAGGTGGACGGTGATGCCGTCGGCGCCGCCCAGATGGGCCTCCACCGCGGCCCAGACCGGGTCGGGCTCATAGGTGCGACGGGCCTGGCGGACGGTCGCGACATGGTCGATGTTGACGCCGAGTTCGATCATCGTCGGGGATCAGAGTTTGTGCAGATCGAGCAGGATCTGGCGGGTCTTGAGGACATGCCCGTCGAGGTGGCGGGCCAGCAGCGCCCGCGTCAGCCGCTTGGCCTCGGCGCGGGTGCGTGCCGAATCGTAGCGCTCGTCGGCGATGTCGCGCAGCGTCTCGCCGGAGAAGCCGCCCTCCTCCGCCGGATCGGCCAGGACGAAGCCTCGACCCGGCAGCAGCGCATAGCGCCCGCCGGCCTCAATCGGACGGTCGTCCGCGTCGTGGGCCAGGTCCAGCGCATAGCCGATCTCGCGCAGCAGCAGCCATTCGAAGCGGCGCAGCGTCGCCTCGATCGATTCGCCGAGGCCGAGCGCGACCAGGGCCTGCGCATAGCCGTCGAAGAGCAGCGGATGCGGGTCGTCGCGCGGCAGCAGACGCACGATTAGCTCGTTCAGGTAGAAGGCGCACAGCAGCCCGTCGCCCTGCGGCGCCGCCATGCCGCCCAGCCACTCGGCCGAGGTCAGCGTACGGAGCTCGTGGCGGCCGCTGAAGCCGACGTGCAGCGGCTGGAACGCGTGGAGCACGCCGCGCAGCTTCGAACCGTTGCGCTTGGCCCCCTTGGCGACGCTGCCGATCCGGCCGTGGTCGCGGGTCAGCAGCTCGACGATGAGGCTGGTCTCGCGCCAGGGCAGCGTGTGCAGGACAAAGGCCGGCTCCTCCTGAACCCGCTCGGCGGCGCGGCCGACCGGCCGGGTCGCGCGGCTCGAACCGGGCTTGCGCGGTGCGCTGCCCGCACCCGCCGGGCGTCCCGGGCCGAGCCGGGGCCCATCGCGCGCGGGCGCATCGCCCGGCTCACTCGTAGCCATAGGTGCGGAGGCGGTTCTCGTCGTCCGCCCAACCACCCTTCACCTTGACCCACACCTCGAGGTACACCTTGCAGTCGAGCATCCGCTCGAGGTCCTGACGGGCCTCGCTCGCGATCCGCTTGATCTTCTCGCCGCCGGCGCCGAGCACGATCGGCTTCTGCGCGTCACGCTCGACGACGATCGCCGCGAAGATCCGCCGCAGACCGGGGAGCTCCTCGAACTTCTCGATCGTCACCGTGCTCTGGTAGGGCAGCTCGTCGCCGAGCAGCCGGAACATCTTCTCGCGGACTGCCTCGGCCGCCATGAACCGCTCGCTGCGATCGGTGAACGAGTCGGCGTCGAACAGCGGCTCGCCCTCGGGCAGGTGCTTGGCGCACTCGTCGAGCAGCTCGTCGACCTGACGGCCCGTCTTCGCGCTGATCGGGACGATCGCGGTCACGCCCGGCCGCTCGATCAGACGCTGGGCGAGCGGCATCAGCTTCGACTTGTCGCCCACCGAGTCGATCTTGTTCAGCGCCACCACGATGGGGCGCCCCGCCGGCACCAGCGCCAGCGCCTGGTCGTCGGCCTGCGTCCAGGTGTTGGCGTCGCACACCAGCACCACGACGTCCGCTTCCATCGCCGCCTGCGCCGCGGTCCGGTTGAGCACCCGGTTGAGGGCGCCGCGGTTGCGCGTCTGGTAGCCCGGCGTGTCGAGCAGCAGGAACTGCGCGCCCGGACGGGTGACGACGCCGACGATCCGATGCCGGGTGGTCTGCGCCTTCGCGGAGGTGATGCTGAGCTTCTGGCCGACGAGCCGGTTCACCAGCGTCGACTTGCCGACATTGGGTCGGCCGACGATGGCGACATGCCCGCAGCGGTGCGGCGCCGCGTCGTTCGTGGTGGTCATCGGGTCAGGCCGCGTGGACGCGGCGGCGGGGCTCGGCCGGCGGCGCGGGTGCCGTCACCTCGGTCATCGGCAAGGCGGCCGTCGCATCGTCGACCGGATGGTCCGCGCCCACCGAATCGGGCTGCAGGCCGACCGCGGCCGCACGCGTGCTGCGCCGGGGCTTGCGCACCGTGGCCGGCAGCAGCGCCTGCGTCTGCTCGAGCGCGAGCTTGGCGGCGGCCTGCTCGGCGGCCCGGCGGCTGCCGCCGCTGCCGAGCACCTGGATCGACAGCTTGGGCACCGAGCACTCGACCTCGAACAGCTGGTTGTGCGCCGCGCCGTGGGTGGCCACGACGGCGTAGACCGGCAGCGGGATCTTGCGGCTCTGAAGCCATTCCTGCAGCAGCGTCTTCGCATCCTTGCCGAGCGTGTTCGGATCGACGTTGCGAAGGACCGGATCGTAGAGCTTGCGGATCGACTGCTGCGCCGCGTCGAAGCCGCCGTCGAGGAAGATCGCGCCGAACAGGGCTTCGAGGGTATCGGCGAGGATCGACGGGCGTCTGAAGCCGCCGCTCTTCTGCTCGCCCTCACCCAGCAGCAAGCAGGTCGACAGTTCGATGCGCTGCGCGACCTCGAACAGCGTCTGCTGCTTGACCAGGTTCGCGCGGACCCGCGAGAGGTCGCCCTCGTCGAGCTTGCCGAAGCGTTCGTACAGCAGCGAGGCGACCGCGCAGTTGAGGACGCTGTCACCGAGGAACTCGAGGCGCTCGTTGTGCGTCGCACCGTGGCTGCGATGGGTGAGCGCCTGACGCAGCAGCGCCGGCGCACCGAACCTGTAGCCGAGCCGCTCCTGCAGCGTCTGGAGAGCCTGCGTCAACATCCGGCTCCGGCCGATGCCGAGCTCATTTGAGCGGCCCCGCGCCCGGCACTGCATCGCCGCGATAGTCGAGCACGAGCGACGCGGGCCCGACCAGCGGAATGCGCTTCTCGTAGGCGAAGCTGACCGTGTACTCGCCGTTCGGACGCCGGACGATCTGCAGATCCTTGGCGGTGATCGACGTGATGTCGTCGATCGCGGACGACCGCTCGAACGACGTGCGGATGCTGGGCGGATCGGAGCCCTCGTTGCGCGCCTTGACGACCGCGCGCTTGATCGCGAGGAACTCGGTAGCGGTCGGGAACACCTTCATCACGAGCATCGCACCGAAGACCAGGACGACGCCGAGGAAGAGCAGGCCGATGAGGCTCAGGCCCCGCTGGCGGGTGCGCGAGGCGCGGCAGACTGAGCGGGCAGGCACGCGTGTCATCAGTGGAACCGTCCGATCCGTCCGAGGTCGCCGAAGTTCATCCAGATGAAGAACGCCTTGCCGACGATGTTCTGCTCGGGCACAAAACCCCAGTAGCGGCTGTCGAGGCTGTTCTCGCGATTGTCACCCATCACGAAATAGTGTCCCGCGGGCACCTTGCAGGTCAGACCGGTCCGTCCGTAGGTGCACTGATCCCGGAACGGAAAGGCGTCGACCCCCGTGATGAAAGACGGTTTCTCCAATTCTGTCAACAGCTTATGGTCGATTCTTCCAAGCTTTTCTGAGTATTGCTTGTAGTACACCAGACGCTCGCTGTCGTAGAACTCACCCGCCTGGACGAGCGGTACCGGCGTGCCGTTGATCGTCAGCCGGTTCTCCTCGTAGGCCACGGTGTCGCCCGGCAGGGCGACCACACGCTTGATGTAGTCGACCGAGGTGTCCTTCGGGAAGCGGAAGACCATGACGTCGCCGCGCTCGGGCAGACCGATGTCGAGCACCTTGGTATGGATGACCGGCAGCCGCACGCCGTAGGTGAACTTGTTCACCAGGATCAGGTCGCCGACAAGCAGCGTCGGGATCATCGAGCCCGAGGGGATCTTGAAGGGCTCGACCAGGAACGAGCGCAGCAGGAACACCACCGCGATGACCGGGAACAGCCCCGCGGTGTATTCCAGCCAGAGCGGCTGGCGATCGCCTCGACCGGCCCGCCGGCGCGCCGGCGCGAGCCAGATCTTGTCGACGACCCAGGCGACGCCGGTCACGACCAGCAACAGGAACAGGACCAGCGCGAAGTTCATCGGTCGTTCTTCTTTGAGTTTTCGATGGCGACCCGGCCCCGGGTCGAACGCCGCACGACGCTCAATCGACCTGGAGCACCGCCAGGAAGGCTTCCTGGGGGATCTCCACCGAGCCGACCTGCTTCATCCGCTTCTTGCCGGCCTTCTGCTTCTCGAGCAGCTTCTTCTTGCGGCTGATGTCACCGCCGTAGCACTTGGCCAGCACGTTCTTGCGCAGCGCCTTGACGTTCTCGCGCGCGATGACATTGCCGCCGATCGCCGCCTGGATCGCGACGTCGTACATCTGACGCGGGATCAGCTCGCGCATCTTCGCCGCGATCTCGCGCCCGCGGTACGGGGCGTTCGAGCGGTGCACGATCAGCGACAGCGCATCGACCTTGTCGCCGTTGACCAGCAGGTCGAGCTTGATGACGTCGGCCGCGCGGTACTCCTTGAACTCGTAGTCCATCGACGCGTAGCCGCGCGACACCGACTTCAGCTTGTCGAAGAAGTCGAGCACGATCTCGTTCATCGGCAGCTCGTAGCTCAGGTGCACCTGCTTGCCGTGGTAGGCGAGGTTCGTCTGGACGCCCCGCTTGCCGGTGCACAGCGTGATGACCGCGCCGACGTATTCCTGCGGCACGAACACCGTCACCGAGACGATCGGCTCGCGGATCTCCTCGATCCGGTCGGGGTTCGGCAGCTTCGCCGGATTCTCGATCCGCTGGACCGTGCCGTCCCGCAGCAGCACCTCGTACACGACGGTCGGTGCCGTCGTGATCAGGTCCATGTCGTACTCGCGCTCGAGCCGCTCCTGCACGATGTCCATGTGCAGCAGGCCGAGGAAGCCGCAGCGAAAGCCGAAGCCCAGCGCGTCGGAGACTTCCGGCTCGAACTGCAGCGCGGCGTCGTTGAGCTGCAGCTTCTCGAGCGCGTCGCGCAGGGCCTCGTACTGGTTCGCCTCGACCGGGTAGAGCCCGGCGAACACCGACGACTTGACCTCCTTGAAGCCCGGCAGCGCGGCGGCGGCCGGCGCACGGTCGAGCGTCACGGTGTCCCCGACCTTCGCGGTCTTGAGTTCCTTGATGCCGGAGATGATGAAGCCCACCTGCCCTGCCGACAGCGACTCGCGCTGCGTCGCCTTGGGCGTGAACACGCCGACCTGCTCGCACAGCACGGCCGAACCGGTGGCCATCAGGCGGATCTTGTCCTTGGGGCGCAGGGTGCCGTTCATCACGCGCACCAGCATCACGACGCCGACATAGTTGTCGAACCAGGAGTCGATCACCAGCGCCTGGAGCGGCGCGGCAGGATCGCCCTTGGGCGGCGGGATGCGGGCGACGATCGCGTCGAGGATGTCCTCGAGACCCATGCCGGTCTTGGCGCTGGCAGGGATCGCGTCGGTCGCGTCGATGCCGATGACCTCCTCGATCTCGACCTTGGCCTGTTCGGGGTCGGCCTGCGGCAGGTCCATCTTGTTGAGGACCGGCACCACCTCGACCCCGAGTTCGATCGCGGTGTAGCAGTTCGCGACCGTCTGGGCCTCGACGCCCTGCGAGGCATCGACGACCAGCAGCGCGCCTTCGCAGGCGGACAGCGAGCGGCTGACCTCGTAGGAGAAGTCGACGTGCCCCGGGGTGTCGATCAGGTTCAGGTTGTAGACCTGCCCGTCGCGCGCGGTGTAGCTCAACGCGGCGGTCTGGGCCTTGATCGTGATGCCACGCTCACGCTCGAGGTCCATCGAGTCGAGCACCTGGGCTTCCATCTCACGGTCGCTCAGGCCGCCGCAGCGCTGGATCAGACGGTCGGCGAGCGTGGACTTGCCGTGGTCGATGTGCGCGATGATCGAGAAATTGCGGATGTTCTGCACGGTGGGCGATGGCGCGTTGCGCGCCCGTGAACGCCGGACACGGACCGGCTGGCCGCCGGAACGTCGGGCGATCGCGCCCTATCCTGCCGGAAACAGCCTTCCATTCTAGCCGATCGGCCGTGACGGCCTGCCGACCGCCCCCGGGACGCGCGGGGCCGGCGGTCGGCGCGACCCGAGGGGCTCGGGTCGACCGGCCCCTCCGGACCTACTGCCCGTTCTGTCCGGTCGGACGGATCGGGATGAACTGCGCGCTTTCGCCGCGCCGGACCAGCAGGATGTGGGTCTTGCTGCGGTCGAGCTTGGCGACGGCCTCGTTGAAGGCCTTGGCCCCGGTGACATCCTGGTTGTTGAGCGACAGGATCACGTCCCCCGCCCGCAGACCGGCGCGCGCTGCCGCGCCCTCGACCGCCTCGACCAGCACGCCGCCCTTGATCCTCAGCGCGTTGCGGCGGTCCTCCGGGATGTCGGCCACCACGAGTCCGAGGCTGTTGCTCGCCTGGGCGCTGCCGCCCGGCGTCTGCTGCGGCCGCGTGCCACCGTTGGCGCGTGCCGACTGCTCAGGCTGCATCTCGGCGACGGTGATCGTCAGCTCGCGGTTCGCACCCTTGCGCCAGACGCCGACCTGCACCTTGGAGCCGGGCTTGGTGTTGCCCACCATCCTGGGCAGGTCGGTCGACTTCTCGATCGGCTTGCCATCGAACTTCAGGATGATGTCGCCGACCTCGATCCCGCCCTTCTCGGCGGGGCCGCCCGCCTCGACGTTGCGCACCAGCGCGCCGGCGGCCCGCTGCAGGCCCAGGGGCTCGGCAACGTCCTTGGTGACCTCGGCGATGCCGACCCCGATCCGACCGCGGGTGACCCGACCGGTGCTGCGGATCTGTTCCGCGACCCGCATCGCCTCGTCGATCGGGATCGCGAAGGAGATGCCCATGAACCCGCCGGTGCGGCTGTAGATCTGCGAATTGATCCCGATCACCTCGCCGCGCATGTTCAGCAGCGGCCCGCCCGAGTTGCCCGGGTTCACCGCCACGTCGGTCTGGATGAACGGCAGGTAGTCGCCGGTGTCGCGGCCCTTGGCGGACACGATCCCGGCCGTCACGGTGTTCTCGAGACCGAAGGGGGAGCCGATGGCCACCACCCATTCGCCGACACGCAGTCGCTGCGGATCGCCGATCTTCATCGCGGGCAGCGAGGCGCCTTCGATCTTGACCAGCGCGACGTCGGTCCGGCGGTCCGAACCGATCAGCTTGCCCTTGAGCTCGCGCTTGTCGGTGAGGGTGACGTAGATCTCGTCGGCGCCCTCCACCACATGATGGTTGGTCAGCACGAAGCCGTCCGGCGAGATGATGAAGCCCGAGCCCACACCGCGGGGCACCTCGCTGCCGTCACCGCCCCGGCCACCGCGCGGGGTGTTCGGGCCCGGCTGCTGGCGCGGCGGGAAGAACCGACGGAAGAACTCGTAGAACGGGTCGTTCTCGTCCATGCCCTCCGGCATCTGCGGCGCACCCGGGGCACTCGGCCCCGCAGCCGGCGCGTTGGCGCGCGCCCGCTCGGTGGTGCGGATGTTGACCACGGCAGGACCGGTCCGCTCGACGAGGTCGGCGAAGTCGGGCAGGCCGCGCTCGACCGCCGCCTGCTGCGCCTGTACGGCAGGCGCGACGAACGCGGAGAGGGCGGTGCCGAGCACCAGGAGACAGGCGGAGAGGCTTCGTTTCATAAGGGGTCCGATCACGGGCCCGATCGGCCCCGTTCCATCCATCGCAGCCACACATGCAGCCGTCGCCAGGCTTGCGCCGGCACGGCATCGCGGCCCAGCAGCAACACGGTGGGACGCGCGCGCCGCCCAGAAGGCGGCTGCAGCAAATATGGTGCCATGACAAGCAGTGTCAAGCCTGGCAACGTGCATGACGCACGAAGGGCCATCGGCCTGGCTGAGGTCGGATCCGGGCCGACGAGCACCGCCTCGCCCGCCTCGTCGACCCGCAGTCTGCGGACCGGCTCGGGCGCCGGGACGCCGCGCAGGTCGCGGATCGCGACGCCGGCGAGGCCGACGGCCAGCGCACCGCAGACGCAGGCGAGCACGACGCGGGCCGCGACCGGCCCATCGATCAGCACGGTGGGGCCCGACGCGAGCTGCAGCCCGGCGAGCACCAGCCCCAGCGCCGACACGACAGCAGCGGACGCCGCCCAGCGGGCGGCCCCTAGCGAGCGCGTCACCTCGATCTCGACGGCGACGCCCATCGGCCGGTCCCGCTCAGACCAGTCGCTTGACGATCAGGCTGCCGTTGGTGCCGCCGAAGCCGAACGAGTTCGAGATCGCCGCATCGATCCGCATGTCGCGAGCCTGATTCGCGCAATAGTCGAGATCGCACTCCGGATCCTGCTCGAAGATGTTGATCGTCGGCGGCGAGATCTGGTTGTGGACGGCCAGCACGGTGAAGACCGCCTCGATGCCGCCCGCGGCGCCCAGCAGGTGCCCGGTCATCGACTTGGTGGAATTGACGACCAGCTTGTGCGCGTGATCACCGAACGCCAGCTTGATCGCCTCGGTCTCGTTCTTGTCGCCGAGCGGCGTGGAGGTGCCGTGCGCGTTCACGTACTGGATCTGGTCGGCGTTGAGCCCCGCATTGCGCAGCGCGGCGTGCATCCCGCGCTTCGGGCCGTCGCGGTCCGGCGCGGTGATGTGATGCGCGTCGGCGCTCATGCCGTAGCCCGACAGCTCGCCGTAGATGCGCGCGCCCCGCCGCTTGGCATGCTCGTACTCCTCGAGCACCAGCACGCCCGCACCCTCGCCCAGCACGAAGCCGTCGCGGTCCTTGTCCCACGGCCGGCTCGCGGTGGCCGGATCGTCGTTGCGGGTGGACATCGCCCGCGCCGCACAGAACCCGCCGATGCCCAGCGGCGAGACCGTGGCCTCGGCACCGCCGCAGACCATCACGTCGGCGTCGCCGTACTCGATCAGCCGACCGGCATCGCCGATCGAGTGCAGTCCGGTGGTGCACGCCGAGACCACCGCGTAGTTCGGCCCCTGGAAGCCGTGCATGATCGAGACTTGGCCGGAGACCATGTTGACGATCGAGCCCGGCACGAAGAACGGCGAGATGCGCCGCGGTCCCCGGTTCGTGTACTCGATGTGGTTCTCCTCGATCATCGGCAGACCGCCGATGCCCGAGCCCACGATCACGCCCACACGCTCCGGATTGACGGTGTCCGCCGAGATGCCGGCGTCCCGGACCGCCTGCGCGGAGGCGGCGATGCCGTAGTGGATGAACGTGTCGAAGTGACGCGCCTCCTTGGCCGGCATCCAGTCCGACACCTGAAAGCCACGGACCTCCCCCGCGATGCGCGAGGTGAACGCGGACGCGTCGAACTTGGTGATGGGTCCGATGCCCCCCTGGCCTGCGACCAGGTGGGCCCAGCCCGTGGCGACGTCGTTGCCCACCGGGCTGATCAGCCCGAGGCCGGTGACGACCACTCTGCGACGGCTCATTCGGATGGCGCTCCCGCGGGTTGCATGCGAGACGGAATCAGGCCTTGGGGTGGGCCTTGACGTAGTCGATCGCCTGCTGGACGGTCGTGATCTTCTCGGCTTCCTCGTCCGGGATCTCGGTCTCGAACTCGTCTTCCAGGGCCATGACCAGTTCGACGGTGTCGAGCGAGTCGGCACCGAGGTCGTCGACGAACGACGATTCGGTCTTGATCTCGGCCTCGTTCACCCCGAGCTGCTCGGCGACGATTTTTTTGACGCGTTGCTCGATGTCGCTCATGTTCTTCGTGTCCTTTTCCAGATGGGCTCGGGGCGGCGACGGCCGCATCCCGGCAACAAAACCGGCGCGAGATTCTAACATCCCGCACCCACGGTCCCGGCGACGCTCGGCCCCGGGGATTAAGTCGCAGGGCATGCTGCGCCCCGCGCAAGGTCAGCTCATGTACATCCCGCCGTTGACATGGAGGGTGCTGCCGGTGACGTAGCCGGCCGCGGGCAGGCACAGGAAGCCCACGGCGGCGGCGATGTCGGCGGGGTCGCCGAGGCGGCCCAGCGGGATCTGCTGGAGCAGTGCCGCGGTCTGGTTCGCGTCGAGCGCGCGGGTCATGTCGGTGTCGATGATGCCGGGGGCCACGCAGTTGACCGTGATCGCGCGCGACCCGAGCTCGCGCGCGAGCGCCCGCGTCATGCCCGCGACACCGGCCTTCGCGGCGGCGTAGTTGGCCTGCCCGGCGTTGCCCGAAGCGCCCACCACGGAGGTGACGTTGACGATGCGTCCCCAGCGCGCCTTCATCATCGGACGCATCACGGCGCGCGAGAGGCGGAACACCGCCGACAGGTTGGTGTCGATGACCGACGCCCACTCGTCGTCCTTCATCCGCATCGCGAGGTTGTCGCGGGTGATGCCGGCGTTGTTGACGAGGATGCCGATCGGCCCTTCGGCCTTGCCGACCGCATCGATCAGCGCCTCGGACGCCGCTGCGTCGCCGACGTCGAGCACTGCGCCCCGGCCCGCCGCACCGGCCGCAGCCAGCGCCTCGGTGACGCCCGCGGCGCCGGCCTCGGAGGTCGAGGTGCCGATCACGGTGGCGCCGAGCCGGCCGAGTTCGAGCGCGATGGCGCGACCGATGCCGCGCGAGGCGCCGGTGACGAGTGCGACGCGCCCCGCGAGGGGGGCCGTGGAGGCGGTGGCCGCGACGGTCATGCGAGTTCCTTGAGCGCGGCGTCGAGGCTGGCCGCATCGGTGACCGCCGAGACCGCGATGCCCGGCGCGATGCGCTTGATCATGCCGGTCAGCACCTTGCCGGGCCCGAACTCGACGATGCGCGTGATGCCCATCGCTTCGAGACGGCGGACCACCTCGACCCAGCGGACGGGCGAATAGGACTGACGCACCAGCGCATCGACGATGGCCGCGGGATCGGACTGCACCGCCACGTCGACGTTGTTGACCAGCGCCATGCGCGGGGCCGCGGGCACCGTCTCGCGCAGCGCGACCGCGAGCCGCTCGCCGGCGGGACGCAACAGCGACGAGTGGAACGGCGCCGACACCGGCAGCGGCATCGCGCGCTTGGCGCCCAGTGCCTTGGCCGCCTCGCAGGCCCGCTCGACGGCGGCCTTGCTGCCCGCGATCACGACCTGTGACGGGGCGTTGAAGTTGGCCGGCTCGACGATGTCCGGCACGCCCGCGACCGTGGGGGTCTGCCCGGCGAACGATTCGGTCGCCTGCCGGCAGGCGATCCGGACCTGCTCGTCGTCGAGACCGAGGATCGCGGCCATCCCGCCGCTGCCCACCGGCACAGCCTCCTGCATCGCCTGGGCGCGCAGACGCACCAGCCTCAGTGCGGCACCGGGTTCGAAGCTGCCCGCTGCGGTGAGCGCGGTGTACTCGCCCAGGCTGTGCCCGGCAACCGCCTCGGCGTCGGGACCGCCTGCCGCACGCCAGGCGCGATAGCAGGCAAGGCCGGCGAGCAGCATCGCGGGCTGGGTGTTGACGGTGAGCGCGAGCGACTCGGCCGGGCCCGTGGCGATCAGGCCGGACAGCGACTCGCCGAGCGCGGCATCGGCCTCGGCGACGAGCGCCGCGACCTCGGGCCGGTCGGCGATCGAATCGAGCATGCCGATGGCCTGCGAGCCCTGACCCGGAAAGACGAACGCGAGCTTCATGATGGCGTGTGTAGGAACGGGGCGGTCAGAACTGGACGAGCACCGCGCCCCAGGTGAACCCGCCGCCGACACCCTGGAGCATCACGCGGTGCCCTTCGCGGATCCGGCCGTCGCGCACCGCGACGTCGAGCGCGAGCGGTACCGAGGCCGCCGAGGTGTTCGCATGCCGGTCGACCGTGACGATGACCTTCTCGGGCGGCAGACCGAGCTTGCGTCCGGTGGCCTGCAGGATGCGGACGTTCGCCTGGTGGGGCACCAGCCAGTCGATGTCGGCGACCGACAGGCCCGCCGCCGCGACGGTCTCGCGCGCGACCTCGTCGAGCACGCCGACCGCGAGCTTGAACACCGCCTGACCGTCCATCGTGAGGAACGGATGACCGACGATGCTGCCGTGGGCGACGTTGCCCGCGGTGCGCAGGATGGCCTCGTGGCGGCCGTCGGCGTGGAGCTTCGCGGCGAGGATGCCGGGGCGCTCGGCGGCGGACAGCACGACCGCACCGGCGCCGTCGCCGAACAGCACGCAGGTGCCGCGATCGTTCCAGTCGAGGATGCGCGAGAACGTCTCGGCGCCGATGACCAGCGCATGCCGCGCACTGCCCGTGCGGATCATCGCGTCGGCGACCGTCAGGCCGTAGACGAAGCCCGAGCAGACCGCCTGGACGTCGAAGGCCGCGCCGCCGACGATGCCGAGTGCGCGCTGCACGAGGCACGCGGTGCTCGGGAACACGTAGTCGGGCGTCGAGGTGGCAACGATCACCAGGTCGATGTCGGCGGCGCCGAGTCCGGCCGCCTCGAGTGCAGCCCGGGCGGCACGGGTACCAAGCACGGAACTGCTTTCCTCGGGTGAGGCGATGTAGCGCTGGCGGATCCCGGTCCGGGCGACGATCCAGTCGTCGGAGGTCTCGACGCCGCGCGCTCCGAGCTCGGCGGCGAGCGTCGCGTTGTCCACGAGGCGCTCCGGCAGGGCGCTGCCGGTGCCGACGATGCGGGTGTAGACGCGCGAGGGAGTCGTCATTGGGGCTGATGGACCTCGGGGATCGCGTCGGTGATCCGACGCAGCAGGCCGTTGCGGGCCGCATCATACCCGCGCTTGATCGCCTGCTCGAATCCGTAGGCGTCGCTCGAGCCGTGGCTCTTGATGACGATGCCGCGCAGGCCGACGAGGCTCGCGCCGTTGTAGCGACGGTGATCGACCCGGCGCTTGAAGCGCGCCAGCACCGGATAGGCGACGAGCGCGGCGGCCTTGGCGAGCAGCCCGCGGGTGAATTCCTCGCGAATGAAGCCGGCGAGCATCTGGGCCAGGCCTTCCGAGGTCTTGAGGGCGACATTGCCTACGAAGCCGTCGCACACGATCACGTCGACGGTGCCGCGGTAGATGTCGTCGCCCTCGACGTTGCCGTGGAAGTTCAGTCCGCTCGCCCGCAGCAGCTCGGCCGCCTGCTTGACCACGTCATTGCCCTTGATCGCCTCTTCGCCGACGTTGAGGAGCCCGATGGAGGGCCGCTCCTTGCCGTCGAGCGCCGAGACGAGCGCCGCGCCCATCACCGCGAACTGCAGCAGGTGCGCGGGTTCGCAGTCGACGTTCGCGCCGAGGTCGAGCATCATCGTCTGACCGCCCGAGGCGGTCGGCATCGGCGCGGCGATTGCCGGGCGTTCGATGCCGTCGACCATGTTCAGCACGAATCGCGAGAGCGCCATCAGCGCGCCGGTGTTGCCCGCGCTGATGCAGGCGTCCGCATGCCCGTCGCGCACGAGTTCGATCGCGACGCGCATCGAGGAGTCCCGCTTGCGCCGCAGCGCGGTCGACACCGGATCGTCCATCGCGACGACCTCGGAGGCGGGCTTGACGCTGACGCGTTCGGACGCCGTGCGGCCGGCCTTGCGGAGCGCGGCGTTCACCTCGTCCGCGAGACCGACGAGGATCACCTGCGCGTCGGGCACGTGATCGATGAACGCCAGTGCGGCGGGAATGGTCACGGACAGGCCGTGGTCACCCCCCATGCAGTCGATCGCGATCCGGACGCTCATCTTGTCGGCAGGCCACCCGGGGAGACGCGGTGGCCGCGGCGCTGCCCGACCCCGCTGGGGTCAGGTGGCATGCGTCCCCGGCTGGCGCCCCGGGCTCGTGGCCCGCGGCTGCGCGTTACTCGTCGGCCTTGGTCTTGACGACCTTGCGACCGCGATAGAAGCCGTTCGGGCTGATGTGGTGGCGCAGGTGCACTTCACCGGTCTGCGGCTCGACCGCGGTGGCCGGGGCGCTGAGGAAATCGTGCGAGCGGTGCATGCCGCGCTTGGACGGCGATTTCTTGTTCTGCTGGACGGCCATGACAGGGCCTCCTTCAAAAAGGTCAATCTGCAATCATATCAAACCTTTGCGACGCCTTGCCACTGCTTCGTCGCAACTCTGCCCGGAGCGGCCCTCGCTCGCCGCCCGCCTCAGGCGCGCGGAGGCCGCTTCGGCGAGGGGGTCGGCGCGTCGTCCGAGGGGTCGGCAGCACCCGGATCCTCGCCGCTGCGCAGCGCGGCGAGCGCCCCGAACGGGTTGCGGGCGGGGGGCGGCGGCTCGACGTCGGACACCGCCTCGCCGGACTCGACGGCCACCGCGGGCGCACGGCAGTCGGGGTGGCGGGGCGCGGGCGGGAGGGCCATGATCGCCTCGTCCTCGATCAGCCCGGCGAGGTCGAATCGACGGGCACCGACCAGCAGGTCGAATTCGTCCTCGTCGACGTCCTCCTGCTCGGCCTGCGCCTCGGTGGCGACCAGCCGGTAGTCTCGCTCGACCGCGAGCGGCACGTCGATGCGCTCGAGACATCGCACGCAGCGCATCGCCATCGTCGACGCCAGCCCGAGATGCAGGTGCGCCACGCGACTGCCGTCGGCGCCGACCTCGCTCCGCCCCGAGAGCCGCCAGCCGAGCAGGCCATCGCGGGCGATCAGCAGCGAGCCGAGCCGCTCGAGCTCCTGGAGCGGCACCTGGCCCTCGGCGGCATCGCCGCGGCGGGTGAACTCGTGGGTATCGATGGTGGGGACGGTCATGGCGCGGTCCGGCAGGGCGGGTCGCGCATGTGGCGTGCCCGGGAGGCGTCGTATGATAACCGTCGTCCGTCCGCACCCGCCCCATGTCGCACCCTCCCCTCGTCCTCGCCTCCACGTCCGCCTACCGGCGCGAACTCCTGCAGCGCCTGCGCGTCCAGTTCGAGGTGCTCTCGCCGGGCGTCGACGAGACCTCGCACCCGGGCGAGTCGCCCGAGCAGGTCGCACGACGCCTGTCGCTCGAGAAGGCCCGCGCGGTCGCGCTCCGGCGCCCGGAGGCGCTGGTGATCGGATCCGACCAGACGGCCACGCTCGACGGGGTCGGCATCATCGGCAAGCCGGGCACGCACGAGCGGGCGGTTGCCCAGCTGCGCGCCGCCTCGGGCCGGACGCTGGTCTTCCACACCGGACTGTGCCTGTGGCGGCCCGACGCCGAGCCGCTGGTCGACTGCATCGACACCCGGGTCCGATTCCGCTCGCTCGCGGACGACGAGATCGAGCGCTACCTGTGGGCGGAGACGCCCTACGACTGCGCCGGTTCGGCGAAGTCGGAAGGCCTGGGCGCGGCCCTCCTCGAGGCGCAGGAGGGACCTGACCCCAGCGCGCTGGTCGGACTGCCGCTGATCCGTCTGGCGCAGATGCTCCGCACCGCCGGGCTGCGCCTGCCGTGAGTGACACGCCCGCCGCCGGCGGGCCCGGCACGCTCTACTGTGTTCCCACCCCGATCACGGCCGATCGGGCGCCGGCGGCCGACCTCGCCCCGGAGGCGCTCGCGCTGGTCGCCCGACTGGACTACGTGGTCGCCGAGAATGCCAAGACGGCCCGCGCGGTCCTCAAGCGCTTTCCGCTCGAACGGCCGATCCAGGCGATCGAGATCGTCGAGCTGAACGAGCACACCCGCGACGACGCGATCGCGCCGATGCTCGCCCCGCTGCTGGCGGGCCGATCGGCCGCGCTGATGTCCGAGGCCGGCTGCCCCGGCGTCGCCGACCCCGGCGCCCGCCTCGTGCTCGCCGCCCACGAGGCCGGCGTGCCGGTGATGCCGATCGTGGGGCCGAGCGCGCTGCTGCTCGCCCTGATGGGGTCTGGGCTGAACGGACAGCGCTTCGCGTTCGCAGGCTATCTGCCGACCGGCGTCGACGAGCGGCGACAGCGCCTGCGCGACCTCGAGCAGCGGTCCAGGCGCGATGACGAGACCGTGCTGTTCATCGAGACGCCGTATCGCAATCAGGCGATGTTCGACGCGCTGATGGCCACCCTCGCCCCCGCGACCCGGCTCTGTGTCGCCGCCGACCTCACTGGATCGAAGCAGCGACTGCAGACCCGCCGGGTGGCCGACTGGCGTCGGTCCCCCGTCGTGCTCGACAAGGTCCCGACCGTCTTCCTGCTGCTGGCGCGCTGAGCGGCCGATGCCGGCCGGCTCAGCCGGGGGTCAGCGCAGCCGGGGCGCCTCGCCCGAGACGCCGAGGTGCCGCGCCATCACCTGCCCCGCCGACATCCCGACCCGCTTGGCCAGACGCTCGGCGAGGTTGGCACGCCGGGTGTAGTCGACGAGCTCCTCGGCCTTGATCACGTCGCGGGCGACCGACCTGAGCGAGCCGATCTCGTCGGCCAGGCCGAGCTCGATGCTGGTGGCCCCCGTCCAGACGAGGCCCGAGAACATGTCGGGCGTCTCCTTGAGACGGTCGCCGCGGCCCTTGCGGACCGTGTCGATGAACTGGTCGTGGATCGTGCGCAGCATCTTGCGGGCGTGCTCGCGCTGGACGTCCGACAGCGGCGAGAACGGGTCGAGGAAGCCCTTGTTCTCGCCTGCAGTCAGCAGACGGCGCTCGACGCCGACCTTGCCCATCGCCTCGGTGAAGCCGAAGCCGTCCATCAGCACCCCGATCGATCCGACCAGGCTGGCCTTGTCGACGTAGATCCGGTCGGCCGCGGCGGCGACGTAATAGCCGCCCGAGGCGCAGATCTCCTCGATCACGGCATAGAGCGGCGTGTTGGGGTACTGGGCGCGCAGCCGCCGCATCTCGTCGCTGATCAGGCCGGCCTGCACCGGGCTGCCGCCGGGACTGTTGATGCGCATCACCACCCCGGCGGTGGCACTGTCCTTGAAGGCCAGGCGCAGCGCGTCGATCACGCCGTCGGCATCGACCTCCCCGCCGGCGTCGAGGACGCCCTGGATCTCGACGACGGCGGTGTGGCGGCCGGTCGCCGCGACGGTATCGGGCGACTGGATCCAGCCGAACGCGCTCGCGAGGATCAGCAGCCCGATCCCCAGGCCGATGAAGCGGAAGAAGATCCGCCAGCGGCGCGCGCGGCGCTGCTCGTCGACGGTCGCCATGACCAGCCGCTCGAGCACGGCCCGCTCCCACCCCGGTGCCTGCCCGCCAGGGACCGACCCGGACGCGGCCGCAGCCGCGGCCCCAGCCTCGGGCACCGGCTGGCCGGGCTGCCATGAGGGCTCGACCCTCGAACGCAACGGATCCTGATCGCTCATCGCTCGCCCTTCACCACGGTCGCCTGCACCTCGATCCATTCACCGGCCTCGCGGCACGGCACGGCCTGCAGGGACTTGCCGCGGCACGGACCGCCCACGCAACTGCCGTCCGAGGCATCGTACACGGCGCCATGCGTGGCGCAGACGATGACCGTGCCGGTGTCGTCGAGGAACCGTCCGGGCGTCCAGTCGAGCTCGACCGGCACGTGCGCGCACTGGTTGAGCCAGGCCATGGGTCGCCCGTCGATGCGCAGCACGAAGGCGGGGATCGTGCCGCCCCGGGTCGCGATGTCGAAGCGCACACCGTCACCCCGCTCGGCGAGCGATCCGGCGGCGCAGACGCGCGCCCAGCCTTCGCTCGCGGCGCCCGTCACCGCATCGCCCGGCATCGCGTCGCTCACCGTCGCCCCGGGCCCGGGGCCGGTCCGAGCAGCGAGCGCTCGACACCGCAGGCCTCGGCCAGCCAGTCGGCCAGCTCGCCGACCGAGCCGATCAGTGCATCGGGCGCCGACGCGCGCAGCGCATCGGGCTCGTGTGCGCCATACAGCACGGCGATGCTCGAGGCTCCGGCCGACTGCGCCATCCCGACGTCGTGGGTCGTGTCGCCGATCATCACCATGCGGTCGGTCGGCGTCATCAGGGTCTCGCCGAGGTCGCGCAGCATCCAGGGGTCCGGCTTGGGCGCGCCTTCATCGGCGCAGCGGGTCGCGGCGAAGCGCGGCCCCAGGCCGGTCTGCACCAGCGCACGGTTGAGCCCGGCGCGCGACTTGCCGGTCGCGACCGCGAGCGGCACGCCGGCCGCATCGAGTCCGCGGAGCAGTTCGGGGATCCCGTCGAACATCTTGAGCGTGGCATCACGGCGCAGGTAGTGCACCCGATAGCGCTCGACGAACGCCGGCACCTGCTCGCGGCGGATCGCCGGGACCGCGTGATGGATCGCCTCCAGCAGCCCCATGCCGATCACCCAGCGGGCCTCGTGCTCGGACGGGACCGGAAGGCCCAGGTCGGCGGCCGCACCGAT
>CAIUGQ010000216.1 GCA_903898725.1 uncultured Burkholderiales bacterium
CATCGCGGGGATGTCAGGCTATCTCCCGCTGGCCAGCACCACCGCGGCCGAGGCCGCGCCGGCGAATCGCGACACTCCGATCTTCCTGGCCCACGGGCTCAATGACTCGGTCGTAGAACCAGCACGGGGGATGGCCTCGCGAGACCACCTCCGTACGCTCGGCTGGAACGTCAGCTGGCACGAGTACCCGATCGAGCACACCGTGTCGCTGGAGGAGATCCAGGACCTCGAGGCCTGGCTGCACGGCCGCCTTGCATCCTGAGCCTGAGTCTGAGCTGGGCGCGCAGCGCCAGCGGGGCAGGGCGCGTCGATCGCGACCGCCATTCACATGCCCACCGGCCGCATCTGCAGTCGCCTTCTGCCTTCCCGGCATGAGCTAGTGACGCGCCGGCGCAGCGACGCCCGACCCCCTCCGGCACACTCTGGGCATGACCCGTACGATCCGCACAGCGCTGTTCGCCCTCCTGGCCATGGCCGGAACCGCCGCCGCCGCCGCGACGCCGTGCGACGCCCCCGAACAGTTCGTCCGACAGCCCAAGATCGCCACGGCGCCCGCAGCCGTCGATGGTCTGCCGCTGCTCAGGCCGTACCTGCTTGCCGGACTTCCGGTCGTGGCACTCCGGGAGGAGGGCGGGCAGCGCTGGCTGGAGCTGGCGGTGTTCTCGGCCGACGACGCCCGTCGACAGCTTGCCAGCCGCGCGGCTGCCGCCGGGTCCGCCGAGCCGGCAATTCGTGTCCATGACGCGAAGGTCTGGCTGCGCTGTCCTGAAGCTGCCTCCGGCACCTGATCCCGCCCGGGACGCGCTGCGCGCCGACGGCGCTCGGATCCCGATCCGGGTCGCCGCGATGACTGCTGCCGACCTGGCTGTCGTCGCTCCGACCGATTTCCCGCACCGGACAGGCCCTGCCTGTCCCGTTTTCGTGCATCGGACGCACCGGCGTGACAACCGATCCGCAGGGCAGTGCGTTAGACGGGTACCCGAACCACCTGGGGCGCTTGCGCCCGGTACGATGTTCTACGGCCCATTCGATTATCCCGGTCGTCGCCCTGACGGCCCGTGGCACGAAGACGAGACCCTGGTGTTGCTGCGCGCCTGGCGCAGCGGCGACTCGCTCGACGAGCTGAGCGAGCGGCACCACCGCCCAATAGAAGCGATCGTATCCCGCCTGCGAGACCGGGGCGCCTTCGAGTCGCCCGCCGCGTCGACGTCGCGCCTGGCCTCGCTCGGCCACCTGAAACGCGCCCTGCTGCTGCCGTCCCCGGGCTGAGTCCGGGCGCGCTTGGTTCAGCGGGCGATCGGCCTGATCGCCCCGCAGTCCGCCGCGAGCCACTTGCCGGTCTGAGTCATCTGCATCCGCTCCGGCTTGCCGTCGACCTCGGTCAGGAGCACGAAACTCCCGGTGTAGGCAGTCGGGCTGGCAAGGGTCATCTGGCCCTCGCCGCTGGAGGGCGGGGGGCCCTTGCACTGGAAGGTGATCTGCCACACGTTGCCGCTCCGCTTGACCTTCTGATCACAGCCGTCCTGCTGCGGCGGCACGTCCCGCTCGGCATCCTCCTTGCTGAGACACAGCTTCACTGACTGCGAGCCGCCCGTCATCCCGACGCCCTGGCTGGCCATCATGTCCTGCATCTGCTTGCGCTGCTGTGGCGTCATCTGCGCCATGGCGTCCTGCATTTTCTTCATCGCCGCCTCGAGCTGACCGCTCTGGCTCTTCATCGTGAAGCCATGCTCCCAGAGACCGGGCCGGAGCTTCTGCGCCGCACCCTGGGCATGGGCCGGGGCCGACAGGACGACTGTTGCTGCGATCAACAGACGCAGCGCGAAGGGCGAGGTACGGATCATCAGAAGCCTCGGACAGTGGGAGTGGGTCGATTGTAAACATGGACCCATAGCCGATTTGTCATTTGACATAATACAGATTATGCGACGTTATGGATCCGGCGATCGGACCGATGTCGCATCCGCTTCGCCAACGCCTTCCGCCGCCCGGTCCGTCACGGCTTCGCGGCTGGCGTGCGGTACTTCAGACGGAACGCATCCGCCTGGCGTCCGAGCCAGGCGGACAGGTCGGTATCGCCAGCCAGCTTCGCGTAGGCGGCGGCATCGAGACCCGACTGATTGCGCGGCGTGGGATCGGCGCCTTCGTCGATCAGGATGCGGGCCGCGCTCGGCTGCGCCTGACGGGCGGCCATCATCAGCGGCGTCGTGCCGTTGGGCGACTCGGCGTCGATGTACGCATGGTGCTCGAGCAGGAAGCGGATCAGCTCGACATGCCCATTCGCGGCGGCGAAATGCAGCGCCGTCCAGCCCGCCTTGTTGACCTCGGCCTTGCGACCGACCATGTCGCGCACGAGTTGGAGCTCGCCATGCAGCGCCGCATACATGATCGCGGTCGAGCCGTCCGGGTTGGCGGCGTCCAGCCGGGTGCCCCGCAGCTCGACCAGGGCCCGGACCGCGTTCCAGCACTTGGAGCGCGCGGCCAGGACGATCGCTGGCTCCCCTGCGTCATCGAGGGCGTTGGCGTCCGCGCCGCGCAGCAGCGCTGTCCGCAGCGCGTGGGCGTCGTCGCGCCGGATCGCGCGGAACAGCTCCTCGCGGGCGGTGGTCTGTGCGGGCAGCGTGCCACTCGCGCCGAGCAGCAGCGCACCGACCAGCCCCGCGAGACAGCGCCGGCGCATGAGCGTGCTGTCAGAAGACTTCTCGCAAGACATTAGATCAATCTCGCAACTGCTTGAAGCATCGATAGAAGTTGTCTGTCGTCGCCGCCGCAAACGGTTCGGGTTCTAGGCCTCTGAGCGTGGCCAGGAACTCCCCGACGTGACGGACCCATCCCGGCTCGTTCATCCGGCCGCGGTGGGGCACCGGCGCCAGATACGGCGAGTCGGTCTCGATCAGGAGGCGGTCCATTGGGACACGGCGTGCGACCTCGCGCAGGGCCTCCGCGTTGCGGAACGTGACGATCCCTGACAGCGAAATGTAGAAGCCGAGATCGAGTGCGGCGCGCGCGACTTCCCAGGTCTCGGTGAAGCAGTGCATCACGCCGCCCACCGCGTCGGCGCCCTCTTCCCGCAGGATCGCGACGGTGTCGTCGGAAGCGCTGCGGGTGTGCACGATCAGGGGCTTGCCGGTGGCCCGGGCCGCCCGGATGTGGACACGAAAGCGGTCGCGCTGCCAGGCGCAGGCCTGCGCAGGGTCGCCTTCGGTGCGGAAGTAGTCGAGCCCCGTCTCCCCGATCGCGATGACCTTCGGATGCGCGGCGAGTCGGATCAGGGTGTCGACGTCGGGCTCGATGCAGTCGGGGTAGTCCGGGTGGACGCCGACCGAGGCGTAGAGCTCAGGATGCGCCTCGGCCAGGGCGAGCACCCGCGGGAAGTCCTCGAGGGTCACGGCGACGCACAGTGCGCGGTCGACGCGGTTCTCCCGCATGCGCGCGAGGATCTCCTCCAGGCGCGCGGACAGTTCGGGAAAGTCGAGGTGGCAATGCGAGTCGACGTACATCGGGGCGCGGCGCAAGCCGCCCGGCAGGGGGTCAGTACACCCTGCTCATTCTACCGAGGTGTCGCGCGACGACCCCTCGGGCCGCCGCCCTGCCCTGTGTCAGAGCGTGTGCGTCGGACGGGACGAGCGGAGCGCCCCGCCGATGATCTCCTCGATCTTGGCGCGGACCTGCTCGCCGGCATCGTTCTTCGCGAACTGGATGCCCAGGCCCTGCTGGCGGCCGGTGCTCCCCGGCGGGGTGATCCACACCACCTTGCCCGGGACGGCGAACTTGGTGGAGTCCTCGAGCAGCGTCAGGATGAGGTACAGGTCGTCGCCCAGGCTCGCGACCCGGTTGGTCGGCACGAAGATGCCGCCACACTGGAGAAAGGGCATGTAGGCCGCATAGAGGGCGGCCTTCTCTCGGATCGCGAGCGAGATGACGCTCGGCCGCGCTCCGGCTGCCGCCGACCCCTTCGCCTCGCCCATCACTGCACTCATCGTCGCCCTCTCCGGAAGGTTCCGGGACGGCGTCGGACCGCCCGGTCAGCGCCCCGTCGCCGGGGCGGGCGCGCCGAACGCGCCCAGGTAACACTCGATCGACGCCTCGCAGAACAGCCGCGGGTTCAGCGGGTGCTCGACATGACGGTACTGCGCAGCCAGCCCCCTACCCGCCTCCGCGAGCCCTGCGGGATCGGTCCGCAGCGCGAGCTCGGCCAGACGGCTGCCCAGCGCCGGGAAGTAGCGCGGTTCCGCACCGGCCCGGCAGCGACCGATGTCCATCAGCCAGCGCTGCATCACGGGCAGCCATTGACGGGCATCCACGCGGTGCAGTGCATCGGCTGTCAGCTCTGATGGAGTCTCGGGCAGCGCGGCGATCGCTTCCAGCATCGCCCGATGGGCGGCCGCCCGCCCGGGCTCTGCGAACTGGGTGGCGTGCAACGGCGCACCTCCGGCCATCGCCAGCCAGCTGCCGGCGTCCTGCGGCGAGCAGCCCGTCTCGCCCTGCACCCAGGCGCTGGCGACCTCCATGACCGGCCCCTCGAGCACCCTCACCTGGCAGCGCGAGCGGATCGTCGGCGGGATCGCATCCGGGCGCGAACTCGCAAGCACGAACACCAGTCCGTCGCCGGGTTCCTCGAGTGTCTTGAGGAGGGTGTTGGCGGTGACCGTGTTCATCGCATCGGCCGGATCGATCAGCACCACCCTGCGCCCGCCCCGGTGGCCGGAGACGACCAGGAAGTCCGACAGGGCGCGCACCTGGTCGACCTTGATCTCCTTGCCGACCTTCCCGTCGTCGTCCACCGGCAGCGTCAGGATGCGCAGATCGGGATGCGTGCCGGCACCGACCCATCCACAGGCATCACAGCGGCCGCAGGCCCGGCCGTCGCCGGCCGGTGACTCGCAGAGCAACGCAGCCGCGAGGGCATGCAGGTATCGGGTCTTGCCGATGCCCGGCGTGCCGAGCAGCAGCAGCGCATGCGGCAGCCTGGCGATGTCGGCCAGCTCGCGGCGCAGCGGCTCGGTGTGCCAGGGAAACTCCTGCTCGATCATGGTGTTGGCTCAACTACTTGATGTATTTTGGAAGGTCCTGCCGTGAGTGGCAAGGCGCTGGTCGATATGATTTCTTTGTTCGATCAAAGACTTGCGATGTCTTCTTCAAGTCGATTCCGAATCTCGGCGATCGGCTCGGCGCCGTCCAGCCGGACGAAGCGCGAGGGGTCGCCGGCCGCCCGATCGAGGTAGGCCGCTCGCACCCGATCGAAGAATGCGGCTTGCTCGGATTCGAAGCGGTCGGCGGTCCGCACGGCCTGGCGACGGCGTGCGGCGGTCTCCGGGTCGAGGTCGAAGAGGTAGGTCCGGTCGGGCTGCAAGTCGGGATGGACCCAGCGTTCGAGCGCGGCGATGTCCTCGAGCGGCATGCCGCGTCCGCCGCCCTGGTAGGCGACGGTGGAAACGGTGAACCGGTCGCAGACCACCCAGGTGCCGGCGGCGAGCGATGGGCGGATCAGGCGGTCGAGGTGGTCCTGGCGGGCGGCGAACACCAGCAGCGCCTCGACCTGCATCGACATCGGACGGTTCAGGACCCAGTCGCGGATGGCCTCCGCGAGTTCGGTACCGCCGGGCTCGCGGGTGACGACCACCCGGTGCCCGCGCTCGCGCAGGCGCTCCGCGAACCACTCGACGTGGCTGCTCTTGCCAGCCCCGTCGATGCCTTCGAAGGTGACGAACCGGGCCGGCGCGCTCAGGGTGTCCCCCGCTTCTGGTAGCGCGCGACCGCCCGGTTGTGGGCGGCAAGGTCGTTGGAGAACTCGCTGGAGCCGTCGCCTCGCGCCACGAAGTACAGGGCGGGGATGGCGGCCGGATCCAGTGCGGCGGCGATGGAGGCCCGTCCCGGCATCGCGATCGGGGTGGGGGTCAGGCCGGTCCGGGTGTAGGTGTTGTACGGCGTGTCGGTCTGCAGGTCGCGCCGCCGCAGGTTGCCATCGAAGGCCTCGCCGAGTCCGTAGATCGTCGTCGGGTCGCTCTGCAGCATCATGCCGCGCCTGAGTCGGTTGACGAAGACGGCCGCCACCTTGGGCCGGTCCTGCTCGCGTCCCGTCTCCTTCTCGATGATGGACGCCATGATCAGCACCTCGTAGGGCGACTTGTACGGCGGCGGCGGATCGGGTCGGGCGAGTCGGGCGTCCCAGGCCGCCTGCAGCCAGCGCCGCTGCAGCCGGTAGGCCCGTCTCAGCACCTCGGCTTCGCTCGAGCCACGGGCGAAGGCATAGGTGTCCGGTGCGAACAGGCCCTCGGGGTGGCTCTCGGTGGCGCCCACCAGGGCGAGCACCTCGAGGTCGCTCAGGCCCTCGGTGTCGTGCTTCAGGTCGGGACTCTTCGCGAGCGCTGCGCGCACCTGCCTGAAGGTCCAGCCCTCGATCAGCGTGACGTCGCGCAGCGTCACGTCGCCCCGGGTCAGGCGGTCGAGGAGCTGCCGCAGGGTCAGCGGCGAGGCGAGCTCGTAGTTGCCGGCCCGGATCTTCGGGGCATCGCCTCGCAGTCGCAGCGCGAGCGAGAACAGCCAGCCGGGCACCTCGACCCCCTGGCGGCGCAGCGCCGCGCCGACCGCCTGCCCGGCGGTGCCGCGTTCGATCTCGACCTGGAGTTCGGGGGCGCTGAATGCGAGCGGCGCACGCTCGTACTGCCACCACGCCCACCCCGTCGCCGAGGCGAGCGCGGCGAGGCCGAGCAAGGCCATGGCGAGCAGTCGTTTCATCGTGGGCCGTGAATGGGGGCTGCCTATAATAGCCCGCATGTCGATCCTCGCCTCGCCGCCCAGCTGGTCCGCCGACGCGGTCGAACGTCTTGCCCGCGACGTCGGCGGCACGCTCCGCACGGATGCCTGGGGGCCCTCGCTCTCGATCGGTGCCGAGCGCCTGCCCGACGGCGCGTTCGCCGCCCCGCTGTCCGATCTCGGGGTACTGAGCGTCTCGGGCGAGCAGGCCGCCACGTTCCTCCATGCGCAGCTGACCAACGACGTCGAGCACCTCGATCCCGGCGTGGCCCGCTGGGCGGGCTACTGCACGGCCAAGGGGCGGCTGCTGTCGACCTTCCGCTACTGGCGCGACACCTCGGCGATCCTGCTGACCGTGTCGCGTCCGCTCGCGCAGCCCCTCGCGAAGCGGCTGTCGATGTTCGTGCTGCGGGCCAAGGCCCGGGTCGCGGATGCGAGCGATGCCCATGCGCTGTTCGGGTTGTGCGGCGCCCAGGCGGCCGCGGCCGCGGCGCAGGCATTCGGTCTGGTGGTGCCCGCCGCCGATGGCGCGTCCTCGGCCGATGGGACTCACCTCGTCGGGCTGCCGCCGATGCCTGCTGGCGACGGCGGGGCCGAGCGGCCGCGGTGGCTGCTGCTCGTGCCGCTCGACCGGGCGGCGCCGGCCTGGCAGTCGCTGATGGGCGCGAGCGAGCCGGTCAGCGGCGCGGCCTGGCGGCGTACCGAGGTGCTGGCGGGGATCCCCCGCATCGTGCCCGGCACGTCCGAACTGTTCGTCCCACAGATGCTCAATTTTGAATCCGTCGACGGCGTGAACTTCCGCAAGGGCTGCTACCCGGGCCAGGAGATCGTCGCCCGCAGCCAGTACCTCGGCAAGCTCAAGCGCCGGATGTTCGCCGCCCACGGTGACGGCACGCCGCCCGAGCCCGGCAGCGACATCGTGCCCGCCGCCGGCGGCGAGCCCTGTGGCCAGGTGGTGCTCGCCGCGCCCGATGGCAACGGCGGGTTCGATCTGCTGTTCGAGTCGCAGGTCGCGGCCGTCGAGTCCGGTCCGGTGTCGGCGAGCGGCTGTCTCCTCGCCGGGCGCCCCCTGCCCTACGTGCTCAAGGCCATCGATTGAGCGAGCCGCGCGAGACCTCGGCTCGATACGAGGTCTACGTCTGGTTCGAGGCCGATCCCTCCGACGGCGGACAGGTCGAGGCGGCGTTCGAGCGGCTTGCGCACGAGATGGCGCGTGGTGGCTCCGACGCCGGTCCCGAGCGCCCGAGGGTGCTGCGCCGACCCGAGCCGGTCCTGCGCGATGGCCTGCCGCGCGATACCTGGATGGAGGTCTGGCCGGAGGTGCCCGCCCGGATGCTGCCGGGCTGGCTCGACCGCCTGGAGGCGGCCGCGACCGCGAGCGGTGCGGCCCTGCTCGCACGCGGCGGGCGGCACGTCGAGGTGTTCGAGCACCGCTCCGGCCAGCGCAGCCGCTGACGCGGGGCGGCGCAGCGCCGGCCCTCGGTGTTCAGCCCAGTCGGCGCCGCATCGACTGGTGCGGGATGCCGGCGTCGTCGTAGAGGCCGCCTTCGGCGACGAATCCGTGCCGGACGTAGAAGGCGCGGACGTAGGCCTGCGACGACAGCACGAGTTCGGTGTCCCCGCGCGCGGCGGCGACCTCGATCAGCCGGACGAGGATGCGTCCGCCAACGCCGCTGCGCCGGTACGGGGCAAGCACTGCCATGCGGCCGATCCGGGCGCCCGGCAGCAGGCGTCCTGTGGCCACCGCCCGATCGCGATCGAAGGCGACCGCGTGGACCGACAGCGGATCGTCGTCGTCGAACTCGTCGGCATCGGGCAGGCCCTGTTCGACGACGAACACCGCGCGCCGCACGAGCTCGGCACCCTGCCGCAGGCTCGGCCAGTCGCCGACCCGCAACGTGAGTCCGGCCCCGGCCGGCCCGCCGCTCATGGGGTGCCGGGCGCGGTGCCGAACGCGCGCCGCAGCGCGGCGACGGCATCGGCGTGCGCACGTCGCGCGGTCGGCACGAAGCCGCCGTGCTGAAAAAAGGCGTGGATCATCCCCGGGTACTCGTCGACGACGGTCGGCACGCCGGCTTCGCGCAGTCTCGCCGCATACGCGCGATCGTCGTCGCGCAACGGGTCGAAGCCGGCGATCGCCATCCAGGCCGGCGCGACGCCGCGCAGGTCCGGATGCGAGATCGGCGAGAAGCGCCAGTCGTCCCGGTCCCGATCGTCGCGGACGTAATTCGCGAAGAACCACGCCACCACGTCGACATCGAGCAGGAAGCCGCGTCCGAAGTCGTGATGCGAGGCACTCGTCTGCCGACCGGCCACCCCCGGATAGATCAGCAGCTGCAGCACCAGCGGCCAGCCGCGGTCGCGGGCATGGATCGCCGCTGCGGTCGCGAGCGTGCCGCCGGCGCTGTCACCGCCCACCGCGAGGCGCCCGGGGTCGATGCCCAGGGCGCCGCACTCGCGCCGGACCCAGTCGAGCATCTCGAACGCGTCGTCGGCCGCGGCCGGGAATCGGTGCTCGGGGGCGAGGCGGTAGTCGACCGACAGCAC
Organism: uncultured Burkholderiales bacterium; assembly: GCA_903898725.1. Classification (GTDB taxonomy): domain Bacteria; phylum Pseudomonadota; class Gammaproteobacteria; order Burkholderiales; family Burkholderiaceae_E; genus UBA4615. Next base: position 9,304 of record CAIUGQ010000216.1, read on the forward strand.
GACGCAGTCGGCGTCGCGCGCGAGCATCCGGCA
>CAIUGQ010000217.1 GCA_903898725.1 uncultured Burkholderiales bacterium
CGAGCCGCGCGTTCGCCACCGACCGGCCCGTCGCGCGGCTGCTGGCGATCGCCTCCGATACCGACAACACCGGCGAGCGGGCGCGTGCGGGGTTCGCGGAGCTGCACTTCGTGGCCCGCGACGCGCCGTGTGCGTTCGCGCCGCTGCGGGGCCGGTGACGCCGGTCGGGCCCGGGTCGTCCTGACGGCCTAGGCCCTGCGGCGCAGGGCGGCTCGGCGCCATCGCGTACCATTTGCGGGTGAACGACATTGCCCTGAACGACAGCGCCTTGCGCCCCGTCCCGCCCGGCATCGAAGCCGCCGCGCTCGATGCCCTGCGCCGCGTCTGGGGCTACCCCGCCTTCCGCGGCCTGCAGCAGTCCATCGTCGAGCATGTCTCGGCCGGCGGCGACGCGCTGGTGCTCATGCCCACCGGCGCCGGCAAGTCGCTGTGCTACCAGGTGCCGTCGCTGGTGCGCGCGGGCACGGGCGTGGTCGTCTCGCCGCTGATCGCGCTGATGCAGGACCAGGTCGATGCGCTGCGCGAGAACGGGGTGCGCGCCGAGTACCTGAACTCCACGCTGTCGATGGACGACGCGCGCCGCGTCGAGCGCGCGATGCGCGCCGGCGAGATCGACCTGCTCTACGTCGCGCCCGAGCGGCTGCTGACCGAGCGCTGCCTCGAGCTGCTCGAGCAGAGCCGCCTCGCGCTGTTCGCCATCGACGAGGCGCACTGCGTGTCGCAGTGGGGGCACGACTTCCGGCCGGAGTACCTCGGCCTGTCGGTGCTGCACGAGCGCTTCCCGCAGGTGCCCCGCGTGGCGCTCACCGCCACCGCCGACCCGCAGACCCGGCGCGAGATCCGCGAACGCCTCGCCCTCGACGACGCCCGCGAGTTCGTCTCCTCGTTCGACCGCCCGAACATCCGCTACACGATCGTCGAGAAGGACGAGCCGCGCCGTCAGCTGCTCGCGCTGCTCTCCGGCGAGCTGCGCGGGCAGGCCGGCATCGTCTACTGCGCCACGCGCAAGCGGGTCGAGGAGACCGCGCAGGGCCTGCGCGACCATGGCTACGATGCGCTGCCGTACCACGCGGGCCTGCCCGCCGACGTTCGGGCCGCCAACCAGTCGCGCTTCCTGCGCGAGGACGGCGTGGTCATGGTCGCGACCGTCGCCTTCGGCATGGGCATCGACAAGCCCGACGTGCGCTTCGTCGCCCACCTCGACATGCCCAAGTCGGTGGAGGGCTACTACCAGGAGACCGGCCGCGCGGGCCGCGACGGGCTGCCCTCGCAGGCCTGGATGGCCTACGGCCTGCAGGACGTCGTCAACAACCGCCGGCAGATCGACGAGTCCGAAGGCAGTGACGACTACAAGCGGGTCTCGCGCGGCAAGCTCGACGCGATGGTCGGGATGGCCGAGGCCGACGGCTGCCGCCGCGTGCTGCTGCTGCGCTACTTCGGCGAGGCGAGCCAGCCCTGCGGCAACTGCGACAACTGCCTGCATCCGCCCGAGCGCTGGGACGCGACCGAGGCCGCCCGCAAGCTGCTCTCGTGCATCTACCGCATCCGCCAGGCGAGCGGCTTCGGCTACGGGGCGCACTACGTGATCGGCGTGCTGCGCGGCGACCGGGACGAGAAGGTCCTCGAGCGCCGTCACGACCAGCTCTCCACCTTCGGCATCGGTGCGGACATCGACGCGCGCACCTGGCATGCGGTGCTGCGCCAGCTCGTCGCGCGCGGTCTGGTCGAGGTCGCGCACGAACGCTATGGCGCGCTCGAGCTGACCGAGGCGGCGGCACCGGTGCTGCGCGGCCAGGAACAGGTGATGCTCGCCAAGGCCGGGCTCGCGCGTGCCGAGCGACCCAAGGGCGGGCGCTCGCGGCGCGCCGCGGCCGGCGGCGGCGATGCCCCGTCGGTCGCGCTCGGCCTGGACACCGAGTCCGCCGAGCGGTTCGCGAAGCTGCGCGCCTGGCGGCTCGCCGCGGCCAGGGAGCACGGCGTGCCGCCCTATGTGATCTTCCACGACGCCCACCTCGCCGAGATCGCCCGCCGCGACCCCGCCGACCTCGACGACCTGCACGGCGTGCCGGGCGTCGGCGCGGCCAAGCTCGAGCGCTACGGCGAGGCCGTGATCGCCGCACTCCACGCGGACTGAACGCGGACTGAACGCGGACCGAACGCGGACCGAACGCGGACCGAGCGCGGACCGAACGCGGACCGAACGCGGACCGAAGGCGGACCGAAGGCGGACCTAACGCGGTCGGCGGTCGGCCAGGCTCAGGTCTGCGGCGAGTCGATCATCTGCTTCGGCAGCTCGATCGTGAAGACGCAGCCCAGCCCCGGATGGTTCTGGACGGTGAGGGTGCCGGCATCGGACTCGACGTTGTGCCGGGCGATCGACAGGCCGAGCCCCAGGCCCGTGCGGTTGTCGTGGCGCTGGGTGAACGGAAAGAACATCTGCTCGAGCGTGCTCTGCGAGATGCCCCCGCAGTGGTCGGACACGTCGATCACCACCCGGTCGCCGACGGCATGCGCCCGCAGGTCCACGCGGGTATTCGGCTTCGTGTACTTGAACGCGTTCTGCAGCAGGTTCGACAGCGCGGACATCAGTCGGTCGCGATCGCCGGCGATCGCGAGCTCGGGTTCGACCGCCGCGACCTCGAACAGGCACTCGTACTCCTTCACCTGGAGCCGCGCGCCCTGCTCGACCTCCGCGATGAAGTCCGCGAGCGAGAAGACCGTGCCGTCGACCGGCGCCGCCACCTGGTCACGGACCTGGTCGATCATCTGCTCGATCAGGACCTTCAGCGCGATGTGCGCGCGCTTGAGCACGCCGCCGGTCGCGCCCGCCATCGGCAGGCTGCCGACCTCGAGGGCCTTCGCCGCCAGGACCGCGGTGCCCAGCGAGTTGCGCAGCTCGTGCACGATCGAACCGAGCCGTTCGTTGGAGTCGGCGGCCTGGCGACGGGCGAGCATCACGTCGCGCCGGGCGCTGAAGTGCGTGGCCGCGCTGGCGATCGCGTTGTCGAGGCAACGGTTCAGGGTCCGGAAGTCGTTCACGCTGAACGGGGCATCGCACTCGACGGCCATGTCGGTGATGGCCTGGCACAGGTCGCCGTAGTCGTGGACGACCTGGTCGATGGTGTAGCCCAGCGTCCAGAGCCGCCGGCCGTGCTCCGCCGCCGACAGGCTCATCTCCGATTCGTTGCGGGCATCGCCGCCCGATCCGCCGGAGATGCGCAGGCTCTCGCCCTGATGTCCCGCCTCCTCGGCCTCCAGGGTGCGCTGCAGCTGCTCGAGGAACATCGGCACGCCGTTGCTCAGCTGAGCCTCGGTGGCGGCCCGGCTGGGGTGCTGGGCGAGCTTCGACTTGCACCGGGCGATCAGCTCGTCGCGGTTGTTCGCCAGGAACGTGTACATGGTCGCCCTCGAAGCAGTGTGTCGGACGCCCTGCGGGACGCTCGCCTGGCAACCGTCGTCGCGCTGCGGCCCAGTATGCGCCCTGCCGACCGGATCGCCGACCCGATCGGCACGGCCGTTCGCGCGACGAGGCGTCGGCGTACACGGGAATGCGTACAACGCGCATCGCCCGCGCACTCTGCGGGGCAGAGCCGGCACGCCCCCGACCTCGCGGTCGGGGCGCAGTCGGCGAGTCGGGGTCCGCCGTCTACAGAGAGATCGACGGGCGCGCGGCCAGCCCGGCCCGCCAGCGGACGAGCTGCGGATGGCGCTCCGGATCGGGCTTGAGCTTGAGCACCCGCGCGAAATCGACCGCCACCACCGCGGTGATGTCGGCCAGGCTGAAGCGCTCGGTCGCGACGAACTCGCGCCCCGACAGGCGCGCATCGAGCACCTCAAGGAAGCGTTCGACGCGGGCGCGTCCGCGCTGGGCCAGCTCCGGGATCTGCGCGTAGTCCACCGGGCCGGGGAGGGCCCGGTTCACCATCGCGGGCGACGCGTTTCGCAGTCCCTCGGCGATCGCGATCAGCCCCTCGAACTCCGCGCGCCAGTGCCAGCCGGCGATCTCGGCGCGCTCGGCGGGCGTGCGGCCCATCAGCGGCGGCTCCGGATACGCCGCCTCGACCCAGGCCGCGATCGAGGCGTTGTCGGTCAGCACCAGTCCGTCGTCGGTTTGCAGCACCGGGACGGTGCACTGCGGGTTGATGGCCCGGAACGCGTCGGTGAGCTGCTCGCGGGCGGCCAGGTCGACCATCACCGTCCGGTGGGGCACGCCCTTCTCGGCGAGCAGGATCCGCGTGCGGCGGGGGCTGGGCGCGGTGGCGCAGTCGTGGAAGGTGATCATCGCGGGTCCTTGGTCAGACGAGACGGCTCGCCCGTCCGGCCCAGTACCGGTCGCGCAGCAGCCGCTTGTAGAGCTTGCCGGTCGGGTGACGCGGCAGTTCGGCCTCGAAGTCCACCGAGCGCGGGCACTTGATCGGCGACAGCCGCTCGCGGCACCAGGCGATCAGCTCCCGCTCGAGCTCGGGTCCGGCATCGGCCATGTCGCGCGGCGTGACCACCGCCTTGACCGCCTCGCCCATCTCCTCGTCGGGCACGCCGATCACCGCGACGTCGAGCACCTTCGGATGGGTCACCAGCAGGTTCTCGGTCTCCTGCGGATAGACGTTGACCCCGCCGCTGATGATCATGTGCGCCTTGCGGTCGGTCAGGTGCAGGAAGCCGTCGGCATCGACGTAGCCGACGTCGCCGAGCGTGGTCCAGCCATGGGTGTTGCGCGAGCCGGAGGTCTTCTCCGGGTCGTTGTGGTACTCGAAGGGGCGTCCGCCCGCGAAGTACACGGTGCCCGCCTCGCCGGCCGGCATCTCGCGGCCGTCCTCGTCGCAGATCCGCAGTTCGCCGACCACCGCGCGGCCGACGGTGCCTTCGTGGGCGAGCCACTCGTGCGCGTCGCACAGCGTCATGCCGTTGCCCTCGGTGCCCGCGTAGTACTCCCAGATGATCGGGCCCCACCAGTCGATCATCTGGCGCTTGACCGGGATCGGGCAGGGGGCGGCCGCGTGGATCGCGCAGCGCAGCGACGAGACGTCGTGGCGGGCGCGGTCCTCGGCGGGCAGCTTGAGCATCCGCACGAACATCGTCGGCACGAGCTGCGTGTGCGACGCGCGGTGCGACGCGACGAGCCGCAGGAACTCGGCGGCGTCGAAGTGCTCCATGATCACGCAGGTGCCGCCCAGCCGCAGCACGCCCATGTTGAAGCGCAGCGGCGCGGCGTGATAGAGCGGCGCGGGCGACAGGTAGACCGTGTCCTCGCCCACGCCGTAGCGCTGGCGCATCGTCTCGAGCAGCGGGTACGAGGCATCGATCGCGCCGGCCTCGGGCGGCACGTAGACCCCCTTGGGCCGGCCGGTCGTGCCCGAGGAATACAGCATGTCGCAGCCGGCGACCTCGTCGTCGATGCGCTGCGCGGGCTGGGCCGCCACCGCGTCCTCGTAGGCGGTCCAGCCGGGCGCCGTGCCGTCGATCATCCAGCGCGCGCGCAGCGCCGGCACGCCGTCGGCCGCCTGCAGGGCGACCGCCGCGGTGGCCGCGCTCGCCACGATGGCGCGCGCGCCGCAGTCCTCGACGATGTAGCGCGCCTCGCCCGCGGTCAGGCGCGTGCTGATCGCGGTGTAGACCAGCCCCGCGCGGTGCGCGCCCACGCAGAGCTCGTAGAAGCGCGGATGGTTCTCCACCAGCAGCGCGACATGGTCGCCCGCTCGCAGCCCGGTCGCGCGCAGCAGCTGCGCGAAGCGGTTCGAGCGGGCCTCGAGCTCGCCGTAGGTGACGACGGCGCCGCTGCCGGCCATCACGATCGCCGGCTTGTCCGGCGTGCGCGCGGCATGGATGAATGGATGCATGGGGCGGGCCTCCTGCGCGCGCGACGCCGGTGGATCAGGGCTTGAACACGTAGCCGGGGCGGATCGCCGCGGCCGCCGGGATCGGCGGCAGGTCGGCGAACAGCTTCGGGTTGTCGGCCATCACCTTGAGGATGTGCTTCGGCTCGATGTGCTTGTTGACGTCGAAGGTCTGCTTGAGGATGCCCAGCCGGAGCAGGCGCTCCTGCGCGGCATTGAGGGCCGCGTAGTTGTTCGCCGACAGCCGGCGGTCGGCCTGCTGGATGTTGTACTGCATCGCGGCCTCGGCGATCTCGGGCTTGAGGCCCGGGATCCAGCGCGTGGCGACCTGCGCGGCCTGCTTGGGATTCGCGCGCATCCACTGGTCGGCCTCGGCGACCGCGGCGAGGAACTTCTCGATCGTCGGGCCGTTCTTCTCGACCCAGCCGCGCAGCGCGACGTTGTAGCCGACGTACGAGATCACGTCACCGCCGCGGATCACCTCGACTGCACCGGGCACGTCCTTCATCGCGACGATCGGCCACGGGTCCCAGGCGGAGAACGCGTCGATGCCCTTGGCGAGCAGCGCGACCGTCATGTCCGGCGGCGGCGTGTTCACCAGCGTCACGTCGGCCGGCGTCAGGCCCGCCTTCTCCAGCAGCGCGAGCACGTACAGGTGGTTGATGGTGCCGAAGGAGGCGGCGATCTTCTTGCCCTTGAGGGTCTTCAGGTCGCCGCGCGCGATGCCGGAGTCGCCGCGCGCGATCAGCGCCATCGTCGCGTCCGAGCCCATCTTGGTCGCGTTGCCGCTGTAGTTGCCCAGCGCCACCAGGTCCATGCCGCGCAGCACCGCGCCGATCATCGGCACGCCGACCTGCACGATCTCGTTCTCGCCGGCCTGCAGCGCATTGAGCGCGTCGACGCCGGTCGCATACGGGCGGGCGATCGTGACGTCGAGCCCCTGCTTCTCGAAGAAGCCGCGCTCGAGCGCGATCGGCAGGCCGATCTGGTCGATGCCGGTCACCATGCCGGCCTTCAGCTTCACCATCGTCTGGGCGTGGGCGGCCGTGCCGGCCACCAGCGCCGCGGCGAACATCAGGGTTCTGAACAGCATCGTCGGTCTCCTCGGGTGTGTCGTTGGAATGGGCTGCGGATTCGGGGCTGCGGGAATCAGGGCTGCTTGAGCGGCTCGACGCGGCTGACCCAGTAGGGCCGGACCAGTCGCAGGAGCTCGGTCCGCGGCACGCCGCGGACCTCGACGGTGTTGCCGTCGGTGCCCGAGACGCGGCCGAAGCGCTGGAAGACCAGCACATGGAAGCGCTCGGGCGGAAAGGGCAGGGTGACCAGCACCGCCAGCTTCTCGCGGTCGGTCGGGAACTCGCCCGCGATCTTGCCCGGCGCGGCCGCCGACAGCCAGGCCTGGTAGACGAGCCAGGCCGCCAGCAGACCGAGCACGACCCGGCCCTGCGTCGAGCCCAGCACCACGCGGGCGATCCGGCGCAGCCGCCCCGGGCGCGGGCTGGGTTCGGCGCCGGGCCCGGCACCGGGCGACGTGTCGGCGACGCTCATGCCGAGCGCACCCGGGCCAGCACCTTGGCCGACAGCGACTTGAAGGCGTCGTCCTCGACGAGCTCGTCCCAGCGGCGAGGATGCGGCAGCGGTACTGGCATGTCGTCGAGCACGAGGCCCTTCGACAGCACGACGACGCGGCTGGCGAGGAACACCGCCTCGGGCACGTCGTGGGTGATGAACAGCACCGTCGTGCGGCGCTGCTGCCAGATGCGCGTGAGCTCCTCCTGCAGCATCAGGCGGGTCTGCGCATCGACGCTGGCGAAGGGCTCGTCCATCAGCAGCACGTCGGGCTCGTTGGCCAGCGCGCGCACCACGCCCACGCGCTGCTGCATGCCGCCGGAGAGCTCCGCCGGGTAGCGGTCGGCCGCGTGCGCGAGGCCGGCGAGCGCGAGGTACTCGCGCGCGATGCGGTCGCGCTCGGCGCGCGGCACGCCGCGCATCTTCGGCCCGAAGCCGACGTTGTCGAGCACCGTCTTCCACGGGAACAGCGCGAACGACTGGAACACCACGCCGCGGTCGGGCCCGGGCCCGTCGACCGGCGTGCCGTCGACCAGGATGCGTCCGCCGGTGTGCGGCAGGAAGCCGGCGATCATGTTCAGAATGGTGGTCTTGCCGCAGCCCGAGGGCCCGACGACCGACACGAACTCGCCGGGCTCGACACGCAGCGAGACGTCCCGCACCGCCGTCACCTGCGTGCCCTTGTACGGGTCGTAGTACGTCTTCTGCAGCCCTTCGAGCGTCAACGACTTCATCGGTCCCTCGTCACCATGCCCCAGCGCTGCCCCGTGGCGCGTTCGATCGGGGCGAGCACCCAGGCATCGACCGCGTACCAGAGCACGCCCAGCACGACCATGCCGAGCATGATCTCCACCACCGAACCCGCCCGCCTCGCATCGAACATCAGGAAGCCGATGCCGCTGGTGCCGACGATGATCTCGGCGGCGATCAGCGCGCGCCAGCCGTAGCCCAGGCCGTTGCGCAGCCCGGTCATGATGTTCGGCAGCGCCCCCGGCAGCAGCACCTCCCACACCACGCGGGCGGGCGAGGCGCCCAGGCTGCGCGCGGCGCGGGTCAGGTCGGTCGGCACCGAGCGGATGCCGAGCACGGTGTTGAGCACCACCGGGAACAGCACGGTGTAGACGATCACGAAGGTCATCGTCGTCAGGCCGAAGCCGAACCACACCAGCAGGATCGGCAGCCAGGCGATGTCGCCGACCGCCTGGAAGAACAGCAGCACCGGCCACAGCGCGGCGTGCGCGCGCCGGTTGGTGCCGATCAGCACGCCGAGCGGGATCGCCAGCGCGATGCCGACGGCGGCGCCGGCGGCGAGCCGTCCCACGCTGTCGGCCAGGTACTCGGGGAGGATGCCCTTGTAGACCAGGTCGACGAAGGTCCGCGCGACATCGGCGGGGCCAGGGAAGAACGCCTTCGGGAACACCTCGAACGCGGCCGTCAGCCACCACGCGGCGAGCAGCGGCACGAACGGCAGGATCGAGCGCAGCGCGGGCCAGGCGGTGGTGGCGCGCACCCAGCCGCGCTGCACGCGCTGCCAGGCGGTGGGCCGCACCGGGATCGGGGGCAGGGTCGAACTCATGCCCTCACCATCCCCCAGCGCTCGCTGGTCAGGCGCTCGAGCGGCGCGAGCAGCAGGCGATCGAGCGCGAGC
>CAIUGQ010000218.1 GCA_903898725.1 uncultured Burkholderiales bacterium
CTACACCGGCGGCGGCGTGATCCTCGCGAACGCGGCGCCGGAGCTCAATGCACTGGTCGACCTGCTGGGCTTTCCCGTCACGAACACCCTGATGGGGCTTGGCGGCTACCGTGCGAGCAGCGACCGGTTCGTCGGCATGCCTGGCATGCACGGCACCTACGAAGCCAACATGGCGATGCAGCACTGCGACGTGCTGCTGGCGGTGGGGGCGCGCTTCGACGATCGCGTGATCGGCAATCCTAAGCACTTCGCTCAGAACCCCCGCAAGATCGTCCACATCGACATCGATCCGTCCTCGATCTCGAAGCGCGTGAAGGTCGACGTGCCGATCGTCGGTGACGTGCGCGAATGCCTCGGCGAGCTGTCGGCCCAGATCCAGGCCGCGTTCGGCGCCGGCACGCGCACCCACAAGGGCGTGCAGGCGTGGTGGCAGCAGATCGAGGAGTGGCGCAAGAAGGACTGCCTGAAGTACGACCGCGCGAATCGCGAAGTCATCAAGCCGCAGTTCGTCATCGAGAAGCTCTGGGAGGTCACCGGGGGCGACGCGTTCATCACCTCGGACGTCGGTCAGCACCAGATGTGGGCCGCCCAGTTCTATCGGTTCGACAAGCCGAGGCGCTGGATCAACTCGGGCGGGCTCGGCACCATGGGCGTCGGGCTGCCCTACGCGATGGGCGTGCAGCTGGCGCACCCGGAGGCGCAGGTGGCCTGCGTGACCGGTGAAGGGTCGATCCAGATGTGCATCCAGGAGCTGTCGACCTGCAAGCAGTACGACCTGCCGGTCAAGGTGATCAGCCTGAACAACCGCTACCTCGGCATGGTGCGGCAGTGGCAGGAGATCGAGTACGGCAGCCGGTACTCGTCGTCCTACATGGAGGCCTTGCCCGACTTCGTCCGGCTGGCCGAGGCCTATGGTCATGTGGGCATCCGCGTCGACCGGCCCCAGGATGTCGAGCCGGCGCTGCGCGACGCGTTCGGGAAGTACAAGAACCGCACCGTGTTCGTTGACGTCGTCACCGATCAGACCGAGAACGTCTGGCCGATGGTGCAGGGCGGCAAGGGACTGACCGAGATGCTGCTCGGCTCAGAGGACCTGTGAGGCACCTGTGATGAAGCACATCATTTCGATCCTCATCGAGAACGAACCCGGCGCGCTGTCGCGCGTCGTGGGCCTGTTCTCGGCCCGCGGCTACAACATCGAGACGCTGACGGTCGCGCCGACCGAAGACCGTTCGCTGTCACGCATGACCATCGTCACCAGCGGCTCCGACGATGTCATCGAACAGATCACCAAGCATCTCAACCGGCTGATCGACGTGGTCAAGGTCGTCGACCTGATCGAGACGCCGTACATCGAGCGCGAGCTCATGCTCATCAAGGTGCGCGCGGTCGGCAAGGAGCGCGAGGAAATGAAGCGGATGGCGGACATTTTCCGCGGCCGCGTCATCGACGTCACCGACAAGAGCTATACGATCGAGCTGACCGGCGACGGCGTCAAGCTCGACGCCTTCATCGACGCGCTCGACGCGACCGCGATCCTCGAGACCGTCCGCACGGGCGCCTCGGGCATCGCGCGCGGCGAACGCATCCTGAAAGCCTGACACGCGCCGGAACCCCGGCATACCGCTGCATCCAACGAGAGGGAAGGGACCCCATGAAGGTTTACTACGATAAGGACTGCGACCTGAAGCTCATCAAGGGCAAGAAGGTCGCGATCATCGGATACGGCTCGCAGGGCCATGCCCATGCACAAAACCTTCACGACTCCGGCTGCAAGGTCGTGGTCGGTGTCCGCAAGGGCGGTCCGTCCTGGGACAAGGTCAAGAAGGCCGGGCTGAAGGCCCAGGAGATCGGCGAGGCCGTCAAGGGCGCCGACTTCATCATGATGCTGATGCCGGACGAGCACATCGGTGCGACCTACAAGTCGGACATCGAGCCGAACATCAAGCAGGGCGCCACGCTGGCCTTCGCGCACGGCTTCAACGTCCACTACGGCCAGGTCGTGCCGCGCGAGGACCTCGACGTCGTGATGGTCGCGCCCAAGGCGCCGGGCCACACGGTGCGCTCGACCTACGCGCAGGGCGGCGGCGTTCCGATGCTAGTCGCGCTTCATGCCGACAAGAGCGGCTCGGCGCGCGACCTCGCGCTGTCCTACGCCTGCGCGATCGGCGGCGGTCGGGCCGGCATCATCGAGACCAACTTCCGCGAAGAGACCGAGACCGACCTGTTCGGTGAGCAGACGGTGCTGTGCGGCGGTACGGTCGAGCTGATCAAGGCGAGCTTCGAGACGCTGGTCGAGGCGGGCTATGCCCCCGAGATGGCGTACTTCGAGTGCCTGCACGAGCTCAAGCTGATCGTCGACCTGATCTACGAAGGCGGCATCGCGAACATGAACTACTCGATCTCGAACAACGCCGAATTCGGCGAGTACGAGACGGGTCCGCGGCTGATCACCGCCGAGACCAAGAAGGAAATGAAGCGCGTGCTCGACGACATCCAGTCGGGCGACTACGCCAAGCGCTTCATCCTTGAGAACCGCGCCGGTGCACCGACGCTGCTCTCCAAGCGCCGGATCATGGCCGAGCATCCGATCGAGATCGTCGGCGAGCAGCTGCGCGCGATGATGCCCTGGATCAAGGCCAACAAGCTGGTCGACCGTTCGCGCAACTGACGGACCGATCGGCGTGACCGACTCCGCCGCGAACGACGAGCGCGACCCGGTCGCGCCCGTCGCGACCGCCCCGACTCCGGCATCCGCCGATGTCGGGGCGTGGCCCGCGCCGCTGGCCGCTGACTGGCAGGACTATCTGACAGCCCAGCTTGTCGGCGGCGGGGACCCCTCGGTGCTGCTCGCCCGCATGGTGGAGGCCGGGTTCGACCCCGGCTATGCGCGTGTCGCGATCAGCGTGATGCGTTCGATGACCGACCGGGTGACGCAGCAGAACCCGGCGATGCTCGGTGACTATGTCGCCGACCCGATCCGCCTCGATGTCGCCTCCACCGCGGTGCAGCGTGTCGCCGATCGCGAGGTCCGGCTGGCGATGGTCCTGGCGAATCCGAACGTGGTGCTGGTCGAGGATCTGCTGAGCCTGCAGGAATGCGAGCAGCTGATCCGGATGGCCCAGGGCAAGCTGCGTCGATCCGAGGTGGTCGATCCGAGCTCCGGGAGACTGGAGATCAGCGGCGTTCGCCGCAGCGAAGGTGCGCACTTCGCCTATGGCGAGAACGCGGTGGTGGCCCGTCTCGAGGCGCGCATCGCGGCATTGACCGGCGTGCCGATTCCGAACGGCGAGCCGCTGCAGCTCCTGCACTACCCGGTGGGAGGGGAGTACGAACCCCACCACGACTACTTCGATCCGGCGTTTCCTGGGGCGGCCACGGTGCTCAAGCAGGGCGGGCAGCGCATCGCCACCGTGATCGTCTACCTGCACGAGCCCGAGGAGGGCGGGGGCACGTGCTTCCCCGAACTCGAGCTGTCGCTGCGCCCTCGCCGCGGCAGTGCGGTCTACTTCGAATACCACAACACCCGCAACCAGCTCGACGCCCGTTGCCTGCACGCCGGCATGCCGGTGGTGCGCGGGCACAAGTGGATCGCGACCAAGTGGCTGCGGCAGGCGCCGTACGCGAACGCGTGAGGCGGCGGTGCGGTGTTGCGGCCGTCGGTTGCGCCGGCCGCCGACACGGTCCCGCGGTTGTGTCGGTCTGCGCGCACCGGTAGGCTCTCCCGATGGATGAACCGAAGCGTCGTCGCTTCCGGCCGTTCCGCGCCTCTCGCGCAACGCGCCCCGCCGCCGCGCCCGCCGAGGCCGTCGTGGCGGCGCGGCCGCGTTCTCGCGGCATCTACCTGCTCCCCAACGCGTTCACGACGGCGAACCTGTTCGCCGGGTTCTACGCGATCGTCCAGGCGATGAACGGGCGTTTCGAGGCGGCTGCGGTCGCCATCTTCGTCGCGATGGTGCTCGACAGTCTCGACGGCCGTGTTGCGCGCCTGACGAATACGCAGAGTGCATTCGGCGAGCAGTACGACTCGATGTCCGACATGGTGTCGTTCGGTGCAGCCCCCGCGCTGGTGGTCTACGAGTGGTCGCTGCGCGGCATGGGCAAGCTCGGATGGCTGGCCGCCTTCGTCTACGTCGCGGGCGCTGCGCTGCGGCTCGCCCGCTTCAACGCGAACCTCGGTGTCGTCGACGAGCGCTATTTCCAGGGGCTTCCCAGTCCGGCGGCGGCGGCGCTGATCGCGGGGCTGGTCTGGATCGCGACCGATCTGCGCGAGACCCGCTGGATCGACGCCACCGGCACGGACCTGCGCTGGCTCGCCTGGGCGATCACCCTCTATGCGGGGGTCACCATGGTCTCGAACGCGCCGTTCTACAGCTTCAAGGACCTCAACCTGAAGAAGAGCGTGCCGTACATGGCGGTGCCGCTGATCGTGCTGGCGTTCGTGCTCGTGTCCTCCGATCCGCCGATCGTGCTGTTCCTGCTGTTCCTCGTCTACGCGGTCTCCGGCTACGTGCTGTGGGTGTGGCGCTGGCGGACGGGGCGAGGCGGCATGCCGCCCGTCGCACCGCCGAATTGACCCGTCTGGGCGCCGGGCGCTAGAATCTAGGGTTTTTCCGGCGACAAACCCACCCGACATGTCTGCACCCAATGAGGCGCCGCGCGCGGCGCTTGTGCTCGGCAACTGGAAGATGAACGGCGACGCCGCCTCCGCCGAGGCACTGCTCGCCGGACTTCTTGCGGGCGCGCGGGACATCGCGGGCGCAGCCGGCGTCTGCCCGCCGTATCCGTACCTCGGTCTGGCCGCCGCGCGCCTGGCGGGGTCGGGCATCGGCTGGGGTGCCCAGGATGTCTCGGCGTTCGACGATGGCGCGTACACCGGCGAGGTCTCGGCACGGATGCTCGCGGATATGGGGTGCACGTGGGCGCTGGTCGGGCACTCCGAGCGGCGCACGCTGTTCGGCGATACCGATGCCGAGGTGGCCCGCAAGGCCGCTCGCGCGCTTGCGGCCGGCCTCGTGCCCGTCGTCTGCGTCGGCGAGACCCTCGCCGATCGGGAGGCGGGTTCGACCGAGCTCGTGCTGGCCCGGCAGATCGACGCAGTCTGTCCCGTGCTTCGAGAGGCGGGCGAGCGTTGCGTGCTGGCGTACGAGCCGGTCTGGGCGATCGGTACCGGCCTGACCGCGTCGCCGGCGCAGGCGCAGGCCGCGCATGCGTTCATCCGGGGGCGACTCGCGGCGGGCGGTGTCGTCGCCGCGCCGCGCCTGCAGGTGCTGTACGGCGGCTCGGTCAAGCCGTCGAACGCGGTCGAGCTGTTCGGTCAGCCCGATGTCGACGGCGGCCTGATCGGCGGTGCGTCGTTGGTGGCGGCCGATTTCCTGGCGATCTGCCGCGCGGCGGCCGGTCGGGCCTGAAGCGCGGAACAACAAGCGCGGAACAACAAGCGCGGAACGAG
>CAIUGQ010000219.1 GCA_903898725.1 uncultured Burkholderiales bacterium
CCGGCCCGCGCCCTAGAATGCGCGGGATGGACCGACCGCTGCTGCCCGCCCTGCGCCGCTTCGATGCCGACACCGAGTTCGACATCGCCGAGCGCTGCGCGATCGTCGAGCTCGTCAACGACCCGACCGATCCGGCGGTCTCGATCGCTCGGGCGCGCGTCGCACCGGGCGTCACCACCGCCTGGCACCGCCTGCACGCCACCGTCGAGCGCTACGTGATGCTCGAGGGGCGGGGCCGCGTGGAGGTCGACGGCCTGCCCGCCACCGAGCTCGGCCCGGGCGACACGGTCACCATCCCGGCGATGTGCGCGCAGCGCATCGCGAACCTCGGCGACACCGACCTGCTGTTCCTCGCGATCTGCACGCCGCGCTTCGTGCCCGGGTGCTACGAGTCGCTCGAGTAGCACATCGCCCCGACGGGCGAGCTCAGCCTTCCGCGCCGTCCGCGCGCCCGCGCAGCGCCTTGACGCGGCCGCGCTGCGACTTCTCGTCGAGCCGTCTGCGCCGCGAGGCCTGGGTCGGCTTGGTCGGCCGCCGCTCGATGGGCACCACGCCGGCCTCGTCCACGATCGCACGCAGCCGGGCGATCGCGTCGTCGCGGTTCTTCTCGAGGCTGCGAAAGCGCTGCGCCTTGATGACCACCACGCCGTCGTCGCTGATGCGCGCATCGCGCCGTTCGAGCAGCCGCAGCTTGATCGCCTCGGGCAGCGACGAGGCGTGCACGTCGAACCGCAGGTGGATCGCGTTCGAGACCTTGTTGACGTTCTGCCCGCCCGCGCCCTGCGCGCGGATCGCGGTCAGCTCGATCTCGTCCTCGCGCAGCAGTTCGCCGCTCACGAGGCGGCGCCCGACGAGGCCGCGCGCAAGCGGCGCCCGCGCGCCGTCTCCTCGACCGGGGGTGCGGGCGTGTCCGACGGCGCGGGCTCGAGGACCAGGTCGCTCGCGAACAGCTCGTCGGCGGCGCGCGCGACGCGCTCGGTGTCCCACCAGGCGTAGGCCGCGACGGCCGCGGCCCCCAGGCCGGGGACCCAGCGGCTCGCGGACTTCGCGATCAGCTGCTGGCTCAGCGACACGCCGAGGCGTGCCGCGATCGACTGGATCGCACCGACCGTGAGCCGGTGGACGATCGCCCGCTCGCCGGCGCGGACCACGACATCGCGCAGCAGCTGCGAGGCGGCATGCCGGAACAGGCAGTAGAGCATCTGCTCGCGGGTGAGCGAGCCGCTGCGCCCGCGCGCACCCGCGATGTCGGCCACGAGCTGCGCCTGGATCCGCCAGATGGCGAGCAGGTCGGGCACCAGCGTCAGCACGCCCAGCGGACCCGGCGGCAGCGCGAGGCCACCGGAGACCAGCGCCGCGCGGCGCGCCGCCTGGCGCGACAGCTCGCGCACGCGCGCGTCGGGGTCGGCGAGCGGCGCCTCGCGGGTCGCGGGCACGCGCGAGATGACCGCGACGATGGCGTCGCCGAGCGCCGTGCCGGCACGCGGCACGGCGTCGTCCTCAGCCACGGCCGGCGCCGCGGACCGCGGCCTGGCAGAAGGGTCGGAGGCGACGTCGAAGAGGGAAGCGGGGCTGCAACGGAGCACGCATCGGCGGGGCACGCTACGGGGTCGGTTCGTCCAGCATCATACGGCCGACGCCGCGCGTAAGGCGGCCGTCAGGCGATCGGCCGATCATCGACCCCATCGAACCAGACCGAACCAGGGAGAGCCGGAATGAGGGAAGTCGTCGTCGTCAGCGCGGTCCGGACCGCGATCGGAACCTTCGGGGGCAGCCTCAAGGACGTGCCGCCCACCCAGCTCGCCGCGCTCGTCGTGCGCGAGGCGGTGCGCCGTGCCGGCGTCGCCCCGGCCCAGGTCGGGCACGTGGCCTTCGGTCACGTGATCAACACCGAGCCGCGCGACATGTACCTCTCGCGCGTGGCGGCCGTCGACGGCGGCCTGTCGCACGACGTGTCGGCGATGAACGTCAACCGGCTGTGCGGCAGCGGCCTGCAGGCGATCGTGTCGGCGGCGCAGTACGTGATGCTCGGCGACACCGACGTCGCCATCGGCGGCGGCGCCGAGTCGATGAGCCGCGGCCCCTACATCGTGCCGAGCGCCCGCTGGGGTGCGCGCATGGGCGACTTCAAGACGCTGGACATGATGACCGGCGCGCTGCACGACCCGTTCGACGTGATCCACATGGGCGTCACCGCCGAGAACGTCGCGGCGAAGTACGGCATCACCCGCGGCGACCAGGACGCGCTCGCCCTCGAGAGCCACCGTCGCGCCAGCGCCGCCACGAAGGCGGGGTACTTCAAGGACCAGATCGTCCCGGTCGAGCTGAAGTCGCGCAAGGGCACGGTGCTGTTCGACACCGACGAGCACGTGCGTCACGACGCGACGCTCGACGACCTCGCCAAGCTCAAGCCGGTCTTCCAGAAGGAGAACGGCACGGTCACCGCGGGCAATGCCTCGGGCATCAACGACGCGGCAGCCGCGGTCGTGCTGATGGAGCGCCAGGCCGCGCTGCGGGCGGGTCTGGTGCCGCTCGCGCGACTGGTCTCCTACGGCCACGCCGGGGTCGACCCGAAGATCATGGGCATCGGTCCGGTGCCGGCCTCGCGCAGCGCGCTCGAGCGCGCGGGCATCAGCGCCTCGCAGCTCGACGTCGTCGAGTCGAACGAGGCCTTCGCCGCGCAGGCCTGCGCGGTCACCCGCGAGCTCGGCCTCGACCCGAAGAAGGTCAACCCGAACGGCAGCGGCATCTCGCTCGGGCATCCGGTCGGCGCGACCGGCGCGATCATCACCACCAAGGCGCTGCACGAGCTGCGGCGCATCGGCGGGCGCTACGCGCTGGTGACGATGTGCATCGGCGGCGGCCAGGGCATCGCGGCGGTCTTCGAGGCGCTCTGACCCGCCGGGCCGGTCTGTCGGTCGTGCGATGATCCGGCGCGCCGCCACGCCGCGCCCGCGATCATGACCGAGACCGACCCGCCGCAGCCCGCCTCCGCCCCCGCCCCGCAGGCCCCCCTGCCGACCGACGCGCATCGCGCGTGGGTCGGCGAGGCGATCGCGACGATCTCGGCCGAGCTCAACCGCTCGGCCGACACCCACCTGCTGCGCCTGCCCCTGCCCGCGCTGCCCGGCATCGACCTGTACCTCAAGGACGAGTCGACGCACCCCACCGGCAGCCTCAAGCACCGGCTCGCGCGCTCGCTGTTCCTCTACGGTCTGGTCAACGGCCACATCCGCCGCGACACGACGATCGTCGAGGCGTCCTCGGGCAGCACCGCGATCTCCGAGGCGTACTTCGCGCGGCTGCTGTCGCTGCCGTTCGTCGCGGTCGCACCCGAGGGCACCGCGGCGCGCAAGCTCGAGCAGATCGCGCTGCTGGGCGGCGAGTGCGTGCTCGTGCCGGGTGCCGACATCTACGCCGCGGCGGCCCGCGTCGCGCAGCAGCGCGGCGGCCACTACATGGACCAGTTCACCAACGCCGAGCGCGTGACCGACTGGCGCGGCAACAACAACATCGCCGAGAGCCTGTTCGCGCAGATGTCGCGCGAGCCGCACCCGGTGCCGGCCTGGGTCGTGGTCGGCGCGGGCACCGGCGGCACCTCGGCGACGCTCGGACGCTGGGTCCGCTACCGGCCGCGCTATGCGGCCACGCGCATCGCGGTCGCCGACCCGGAGTTCTCGGTCTTCCATGCATACCACCGCGACGGCGACGCCTCGATCCGAGGTGCGCGCGGCTCGCGGATCGAGGGCATCGGCCGGCCGCGGGTCGAGCCCTCGTTCGTGCGCGAGCTCGTCGACGAGGTGATCCCGGTGCCCGACGCGCAGAGCCTCGGCGCGATCCGCTGGCTCGAGCGCGTGATCGGCCGTCGTGTCGGCGGCTCCACCGGCACCAACCTGTGCGCGGCGCTCGCGCTCGCGCAGCGCATGCGCGCGCACGGCGAGTCGGGCAGCGTGGTCACGCTGATCTGCGACGGCGGCGAACGCTACGCGGACACGATCTGGAGCGAGGCCTGGCTCGCCCGCGAGGGCCTCGACCCCGCGCCGCACGCGGCCCGCCTGCGCGAGATCACCGGGATCGGCTGAGCGGGCGGGGCGCGCGGCGGCGCGGCCTCACACGATGGGCGGCTGCACGCCCTCGTCGGCGAGCACCCGCCGCGTCGCCGGTCGCTCGAGCACGCGCTGCAGGTAGGGGCCGAGCTGCCGGCGCGCGCGGGCGGGCGCCTGGAAGGTACGGGTCCACCGGCACAGCGTGAAGGCGTAGGGATCGAGCACCGAGTAGTGCTCGCCGAGCATCCAGTCGCGGCCGGAGGCGGCGAGGTGCGCATCGAGCTGGTCGAGCAGTCCGCCGATGCGCGCGCCCGCGTGGGCACGCACCTGGCGCGCGCCCTCGTCGTTGCCGGCGTCGACCCAGCGCTCGGGGTAGAACCA
>CAIUGQ010000220.1 GCA_903898725.1 uncultured Burkholderiales bacterium
CTGCCGCTGTCGGGTCGCCACAACCGCTCGAACGCCATCGCCGCGATCGCGGCCGCGGAGCACGAGGGCGTGGCACCGGCCGACGCCATCGCGGCCCTCGGCCGCTTCGGCGGGGTCAAGCGCCGGATGGAGGTGCGCGGCACCGCCGGCGGCGTCACCGTCATCGACGACTTCGCCCACCATCCCAGCGCGATCGAGACCACCATCGACGGGCTGCGGGCCCGACTCGCGCCGGGCGAACGGATCCTCGCGGTGATCGAGCCGCGCTCGAACACCATGAAGCTCGGGTCGATGAAGGCGCTGCTGCCCGGCAGCCTCGCCGGCGCCGACCACACCTACTGCTACGCCGGGGGCCTGGGCTGGGACGCGGCCGAAGCGCTCGCGCCGCTCGGCGCCCGAGCCTCGGTGTTCGCCGCGATCGACGCCCTGGTCACCGCGGTCGCGGCCGAGGCGCGCGCCGGTGACCGTGTGCTGGTCATGAGCAACGGCGGCTTCGGCGGCGTGCACGGCAAGCTGCTCGAGGCGCTGGGGCGGCGCTGAGCCGCCAGGCGCGCGCCGATGATCCTCTACCTGCACGGGTTCCGGTCGTCTCCGGCCTCCTTCAAGGCGCGGCTGCTCGAGGCCCGGATGGCGGCCCTCGGCCGTGCCGACGCGTTCGCCTGCCCGGCACTGCCGGTCTCGCCCCGGGCCGCGATCGAGCTGATCGAGTCGGGCTGGCGGCTCGGCCCGGATGACACCCTGATCGGCAGCTCGCTCGGCGGCTGCTACGCGACGCACCTGGCCGAACGCCACGGCTGCCGCGCGGTGCTGCTGAACCCGGCGACGGAGCCCGCCGACCGTCTGGCCGCCTACCTCGGGCCGCAGACCCTGTACCACGACGCCTCGGTCGAGTTCGAGCTGACGCGGGCCCACCTCGACGAGCTGCGGGCGATCCAGGGGGCGCGCATCACCCGCCCCGAGCGCTACTTCCTCGTGGCGGCGACGGGCGACGAGCTGCTGGACTGGACCCGGATGGTCGCGGCCTATCCCGGCGCGCGCCACCGTGTGATCGAGGGCAGCGACCACGGGCTGTCGGACTTCGCCGAGTACCTCGACGAGGTGCTCGCCTTCGCGGGCGTGACCGGGCCGCGGCCCGACTGAGGCGGCGTCGGCGGCCCGGCGCGATCAGGCGGCTCGGGTCTTCGCGTCGGCGTGCGAGCGCACCAGGCGGCCGGGCGTCGCACCCGTCGGCCGGTCGTCGCGCAGCGTCTCCACCCCCGCCACGAAGGTGTGCCGGTATCCGGTGGCCGACTGCAGGAAGCGCCGGCCGCCGGCGGGCAGGTCGTGCTCGATCCACGGCCGGTGCAGCACCAGCCCGGCGAGGTCGATCAGGTTCAGGTCCGCGCGCATGCCCGCCGCGACGACCCCGCGATCCCGCATCCCGTAGGCGCGTGCGCTGTCCAGCGTCTGCTTGCGCACCAGCCGCTCGAGCGCGATGCGCGGACCGCGCCGCCGGTCGCGCGCCCAGTGGGTGAGCAGGAAGGTCGGGCCGCTGCCGTCGCAGATCGTGCCGACATGGGCGCCGCCGTCGCCGACGCCCATCACCGTCGCCTCGTCCTCGAGCATGGTGCGCACCACTTCCAGGTCGCCGCCGGTGTAGTTCTCGAACGGGTGCAGCAGCACGCCGCGTCCGCCGTCGGCCATCAGCACGTCGAGGGCGAGGGCCCAGGGCGAGCGGCCCTGCGCCCGGGCGCGTGCCGCGATCGAGTCCGCGGGGTCCGGCTCGTAGTCCGGCACCGCGCCCATCTCGAAGGCGCGCTCGAGCATGCCGCCGATCATCCGTGTCTTGCCGTCCTGCGGGCGCTCGTCGACCAGCCGGGCGCGCAGCGCCGCATCGGCGTGCAGCCGGGCCACCCGTTCGGCCAGGGGCAGCGCCTCGAGCGCGGCCCACGCCGGATGGGTGCCGAACGGATTGAGCGTGGCCTCGAGGCCGAGCAGCACGCCGATCGCGCGGCTGCCGACCTGGCCGGTGACCTCGAGGCCGCTCGCGCGCGCCGCGTGGATCTGGTCGAGGGTCTCGCGCCAGAGCGCGGGCGCGCGATCGACCTGGATCAGCAGCAGCGACAGCGGGCGGCCGGCGGCGCGCGCCGCCGCGGCGAGCACGTCGAAGTCGCCGGCGCCGAAGTCGGAGTTCACCTCGAGCACGCCGCGGCCCGCGCGCCGCATCGCGCGGGCGAGCGCCATCAGCTCGGCCTCGTCCGCGGTCAGGCTGGGGGTGGGGCGGCCGTCGGCCGCGCGGTGCTTGACCGTGCGCGAGGTGGTCAGCCCGAGGGCGCCGGCGCACAGGGCCTCGTCGAGCAGGCGGGCCATCTCGTCGCGCTCGCGCGGCGTGGGGCGCTCGGCATGGTCGCCGCCGCGCTCGCCCATCACGTAGCAGCGCAGCGCCGCGTGCGGCACCTGGGCGCCGATGTCGATCGCATGCGGCAGCCGCTCGAGCGCGTCGAGGTACTCGGGGAAGCTCTCCCATCCGAACGGAATGCCCTCGGCGAGCACGGTGCCCGGGATGTCCTCGACGCCTTCCATGATGCCGATCAGCTGATCGATGCCGCCCGGGCGCAGCGGTGCGAAGCCCACGCCGCAGTTGCCGAACACCGCGGTGGTCACGCCGTGCACCGACGAGGGCGCCAGCTGCGCGTCCCAGGTCGCCTGGCCGTCGTAGTGGGTGTGGATGTCGACGAAACCCGGCGTCAGCAGCAGGCCGCCCGCGTCGATCTCGCGCCCGCCCCGGCCGATCGGCATCGTGCCGCCGCGGGTGGCGTGGCGTGCATCGACCTGCTCGACGCCGGGCAGCGTCGCCGCCCCGTGCCGGTGGACCGCCGCGATCGTGTCGCCGTCGATCGCCACGTCGGCGATGCAGGCGGGTGCGCCCGTGCCGTCGACCAGCGTCGCGCCTCGAATCACCAGCTCGTGCATCGTGTCCTCCGTCGGGGGCAGTGCGGCCGCAGCGGGTCGGCCCGGACCCATTGTGGCCAGCGGAACCGCGCCTCGACCGTGCTCGGGGCGTCGATTTCGACACGGGTCCGCGGCGGCCGTTCCGTGAATCCTCTCATCCGGGCACCGGTGCCGGTCCGCTTAGAATGCGGCCCGTTCCCCTCTCTCACGGACCCGCCATCGTGCGCCTCAGCGACAAGGTTGCCATCGTCACCGGAGCGGCCCAGGGCATCGGCCTGGCCACCGCCATCCGCTTCGCCACCGAGGGCGCGCGCGTCGTCGTCGCCGATCTCAATGCGCAGCGTGTCGAGGCCGCCGCCGCCTCGCTGCGCGCCGCCGGGGGGCGCGCGCTCGGCTGCCTGGTCGACGTCACCGATCGCGCGACCATCGATGCGATGGTCGCGCAGGTGCGCGCCGAGTGGGGCCGCATCGACGTGCTGATCAACAACGCCGGCATCACCAAGGACGCGCGGCTCGCCAAGATGAGCTCGGCCCAGTTCGACTCGGTGATCGCCGTCAACCTCAAGGGCGTGTTCGAGTGCACGCAGGCGGTGGCCGAGACGATGGTCGCCCAGGGCTCGGGCTCGATCGTCAACGCCTCGTCGGTGGTCGGCCTGTACGGCAACTTCGGTCAGACCAACTATGCGGCGACCAAGGCCGGCGTGATCGGACTGACCAAGACCTGGGCGCGCGAGCTGGGTCCCAAGGGCGTGCGCGTGAACGCCGTGTGCCCGGGGTTCGTGAAGACCGCGATCCTCGAGACCATCCCCGACGAGGTGATGCAGAAGATGGTCGCGAAGGTGCCGCTCGGGCGGCTCGGCACGCCCGAGGAGATCGCGGCGGTGTACGCGTTCCTCGCCTCCGACGACGCGAGCTACCTGAACGGGGCGGTGATCGAGGTGTCGGGAGGCATCCAGCTGTGAGGGCGACGGCCGCGTGGTGCGCCCGCGGGCCGCGCCCGTGAGCGGGCCCGCCGTGCCGCTGGCCGCGAGCGCGCTGCGGGTGCAGGCGGCGCTCGATGCGCTCGGGCTCGCTGCGCACGTGCGCGAGCTCACGGTGCCCGCACGCACCGCGCAGGAGGCGGCCGACGCGCTCGGCGTGCCGGTCGGCGCGATCGCCAAGTCGCTCGTCTTTCGCGCGGCGTCGGCCGGCGCGGTGATGGTGGTCGCCGCGGGCGATCGCCGCGTCGACGAGGCGCGGATCGGTGCCGCGCTGGGCGAGCCGATCGGTCGCGCCGATGCGGCCTTCGTGCGCGAGGTCACCGGCTACGCGATCGGCGGCATCCCGCCGCTGGGGCATGCGACGACGCTGGTGCTGTTCGTCGATGCGAGCCTCGCGCGCTTCGAGACGGTCTGGGCTGCCGGCGGGACCCCGCACGCGGTCTTCCCGATCGCGCCGGCTGCGCTGTTCGGTCTGCCGGGGGCGCGGCAGGTGGACGTGGCACGGCCGCCGGAGGGCTGATCGCCGCCCGCGCCGTGTCGCCCGGTTCGCGGCGGCCCGGCGACGCCCTGCCCCCGGGCTGCGGGGGCAGGGGGCGAGTGACTCACTTGGGCGTGACGGGATCGAGTCGGATCTGCCGATTCACACCGTTGATCGTCGCCGTGCCGACGATCTGCCCGAAGTCGTTGATCGCGGTGACGGTCCTCACCTGAGTCACCAGCCTCAGCGGATCGTCGGGGTCGATCAGGTTGGTGAGCAGATGGCTCTGGTCATTGAACCAGGTGAATCCGGCGCCGGTCGAACTCCCGACGACCTGCCCGTGGATGTTGATGTCGCTCGCCGTCTCGCCCAGACCCGTCAGCGTCTGCAGGGTCCTGTACTGGCCCGCCTCCCAGATGAACGCCCGTGAGTAGAAGCTGGCCGTGAAGTAGCCGACGATCTGACCGCGGTCGTTGAGCGAGGTCACGGTCGCGTTCAGCGGCAGGGCACCCAGACCGGAGATCGCGCCGTTCGGGAA
>CAIUGQ010000221.1 GCA_903898725.1 uncultured Burkholderiales bacterium
GCACGAACGCATAGCCCGGGAACATCGGCTCGCTGAGCTTGCGACGCACGGTGCCGACGCGCCGCGTGACGCGGCAGCCGGGGGCGAAGGCCTCGAAGCCCTGGTTGCCCAGATGCTCGATGGCGCGGTCCTCCTCGCGCGACTTGCAGCGCAGGACGTACCAGCCCACGTCGTGGGCTTCGGACGGGCGCGCGGCGGCGTCCATCGTCGACGCGTCAGGGCCTGGAGAACACGACGAAGGGCTCGCCGCTCGCGGTCCGCGAGAAGCCGGCCCCACGCGCCGGGACCGACTTCGCGTCGAGACCGGCGCTCGCCGTCGGCTTCGAGCCGAGGAAGATGAAGCCCTGCGAGCGGCTGCCGTTCAGGCCGACCGCCAGCAGCTGGCGGATGGTGCCGTCGTACAGCGCGATGCCGGTCAGCGTGGCGCCGACCAGGTCGCAGGGGGCCGCGCCGAAGCGCAGCGTGATGTCGTAGACGTTGCCGACCGCGCGCGGGGCCGCAGACCCGGTGAAGGTGCAGCCGCCCGACGAGCTGCCGCTGATCGCGCCCGCGCCGGTGACGGTCATCGTGACCGAGGTGAGGGTCTCGGCCGACTGCCCGGTGTAGGTGCCGGCGATCGAGGCGAGGGAGGGCTTGATGTCGTAGTCGGCATCGAAGCTCGTGGTGAAGGTGCCGGTGCCGCCCGCGCCCGGGTAGCTCACGCTGCCGTTGAAGGCGCTGCGCGGGGTGAAGGTGGCGCTGAGCGTGGCATCGAGGAGCGACGGCCCCTCGAGGTTGAAGTCCTTGGTGTCGGGCGAGACGAAGGTGCCGGTGGCGCTGCTGCCGGTGCCCTGCAGGAAGCCGCCCAGGCTCTCGACGACACCGGCGGCGCTGTAGAACAGGTAGTAGGTGCCGTCGTTCAGCACCACGCCCGAGATGCCGCGGTTGGTGGACGTGACGCCGTTCCAGGCGCCGGCCGAGGCTTCGTTCGTGACCGGTGCGGGCGCGGGGGCAGGGGCGGGCGAGGCCCCGGGTGCCGGCGCGGGCGCAGCACCGGGCGCGGGTGCGGGTGCGGCGCCCGGGGCAGGGGCCGGTGCCGGTGCGGTCTGTGTCGTGCCCAGCACCGCCGAGGCCTCGGTGCCGCCACCGCCGCCACCGCCACAGGCCGCGACGAGCAGGGCGACGAGGGAGACGGAACCGGCTTTGACAACACGCATGAAGATCTCTCGGGGGCGGAAGGACGGGCGCGAGTCGACGGACTCTCGCCACCGTCCGGAGCTTATCGACTCGGCCCCTTCGCGTGATCACCCCATTGGCTGAACAGGGCCGGTTCGCTGGGACGGATTGCATCCCTTGCGGGACAAAGTCACGCCGCATCGACCGCTATGAGCGCACGCCCCGCGCCACCGCGGGCCGGGCACGGCTCAGCGGCGCGCCCGCTCCCGATCGCGCTCGTACGACTCCCAGTCGCGATCGGCGTTGCGCAGGCAGTCGGCGCGCCGATCGGCCTCGAGGATGCGTTCGCACTGCGCGCGGCGGAACCCCTGCGAGGTCTGGTAGAGGTCCTTGCCCGCGCAGCCGGCGAGCACGGCCGCGAGCACCGTGCCGAGCACGAGCCTGGACGTGGCGCGGCTCATCCCGCGGCCGCCAGCCCGCCCGCAAGATCCGCGATCAGGTCCTCGGGTGTCTCGGCCCCCACCGCGATGCGGATGAGCCCCTCGGTCACGCCGGAGGCGCGCCGCGCCTCGGCACCGGCCCGCCCGTGGGTGGTGCTGGCCGGATGGGTGATGGTGGTCTTCACGTCGCCGAGGTTGGCGGTGATGGACAGCAGGCGGCAGGCGTCGATGACGCGCCAGGCGCGCTCGCGCAGCGCGGTGCCATAGAGGTCCTCGCCGTCGCGGCCGAGCTCGAAGGACACGATGGCACCGCCCGTCTTCTGCTGCGCCATCGCGAGCGCGTGCTGCGGATGCGAGGCGAGGCCGGGGTAGTACACGCGTCCGATGCCGGGCTGCGCCTCGAGCCAGCGGGCCAGCGCGAGCGCGTTGGCGGACTGGCGCTCCATGCGCATGCCGAGGGTCTCGAGGCCCTTGAGCAGCACCCAGGCGTTGAACGCGGACAGCGCGGGGCCGGTGGTGCGCACGAAGGGCGCGAGCGTCTCGTTGATGTACTTCGCGTCGCCGCAGACGGCGCCGCCCAGCACGCGGCCCTGGCCGTCGATGTACTTGGTGGCGGAGTGCACGACGATGTCGGCGCCGAGATCGAGCGGGCGCTGCAGCGCGGGCGAGCAGAAGCAGTTGTCGACGGCGAGTTTCACGCCGCGCTCGCGGGCCACCGCGGCGAGCGCGCGCACGTCGGTGAGCTTGGTGAGCGGGTTCGACGGGGTCTCGACGTACAGCAGCTTCGTGTTCGGGCGGATGGCGGCGCGCCAGGCGTCGGTGTTCTCGATGGGCACGTAGGTCACGTCGACGCCGAAGCGCTGCAGGATGGTGAACATCTGCAGCGTCGCGCCGAAGAGCTCGTAGGCGGCGACGACATGGTCACCGGCGCGCGTCAGGCTCATCACGGTGGCCATGATCGCGGACATGCCCGAGGCGGTGGCGACGCAGGCCTCGGCCCCCTCGAGGGCGGCGAGCCGGTTCTGGAAGGCGGCGACGGTGGGATTGCCGGCGCGCGAGTAGATGAAGCCCTCTTCCTCGCCCATGAAGCGGGCGGCGGCCTGCGCGGCGTTGTCGAACACGAAGCTCGACGTGAGGAACATCGGCTCGTTGTGCTCGTTGTACTGGGTGCGCGCGATGCCCTCGCGGATCGCGAGGGTGTCGAGGCCGAGAGGCCGTCGGGAGTCAGTCATGGGATCGATGCTCGAAAAACGAAAGGCCCGCCGTGCGTGCAGCAGACGGCGGGCCCAGGCCCACTCGGTTTAGCTGCATTTTTAACGCGCCCGCAAGCGAGACAACTCGGCGCCGGACGAGAATAGCACAGGGCCCGCGGCACAGGCGGGCCGACGCGACGACCCCGACCAGACCGCCTGGAGACCCGATGAACGACACCCTGAACCGACGTCTGCACCGGCTGGTCGAGCCCGGCGCGGGCACGATCCTGCCCGGCGCGGGCAATGCGCTCACCGCCCGTTTCATCGCGGCGGCCGGCTTCGAGGCGGTCTTCGTGAGCGGCGCGGCGGTGGCGAACTGGTACCTGGGCAAGCCGGACGTGGGGCTGACCTCGATCACCGAGCTGGTGGAGCACGTCGCCGCGATCCGCGACGCGGTGGACCTGCCGATCGTGGTGGACGCGGACACCGGCTTCGGCAACGCCATCAACGTGGGGCGCACGGTGCGCCTGCTCGAGCGTGCGGGCGCCAACGCGGTGATGCTCGAGGACCAGACCTTCCCGAAGCGCTGCGGGCACTTCGACGGCAAGGACGTGATCCCGGCCGAGGAGATGGTGCAGAAGGTGCGCGCGGCGGTCGACGCGCGGCACGATCCGGACATGATGATCCTCGCGCGCACCGATGCGCGCGCGGTCGAGGGCCTGTCGGGCGCGCTGGACCGTGCCCGACGCTACCAGGCCGCGGGCGCGGACTTCCTCTTCGTCGAGGCGCCACGCAGCCTCGAGGAGCTGGCCGCGATTCCGCGCGAGGTGCCGGGCCGGCATGTGTGCAACATGGTGATCGGCGGGCGCACGCCGCTGCTGGCGCGCGAGGCGCTGGCCGCGATGGGCTTCGCGGGCATCCTGTACGCGAACGCGGCGCTGCAGGCGTCGATGAAGGCGATGCAGGAGGTGCTGGGCCACCTGCGCGCCCAGGGCTCGATCGCGGGCGCCGAGTCGATGCTGATGATGTTCGACGAGCGCCAGAAGATGCTCGGCCACGACGAGATCGAGGCGCTGCAGCAGCGGTATCGCGCGCCGGACTGAGCGCCCCGCCCTGCCCTATCTCGAGTCGGCGTTGAGCATCGAGAACTGAAGGTTCATCTGCGCCTTCGGGCCGGTGTCCTCGGCGGCGTCGGTCGCGGCGTTGCGCGCGGCCTCGATGCGGTCGAGGTACTCGGGCGAAACCTCGCCGGTGATGTAGTGGCCGTCGAAGCACGAGGCCTCGAACCTCGACAGGTGCGGGCCGAGGTCGCGCACCGACTGCTTCATCGACTCGATGTCCTGGTAGATCAGCGCATCGGCGCCGATCGCCTCGCGGATCTCCTCGTCGCTGCGGCCGCTGGCGATCAGCTCGGCACGCGTCGGCATGTCGATGCCGTAGACGTTCGGGAAGCGCACGGGCGGTGCGGCCGACGCGAAGTAGACCTTGTTGGCGCCGGCGTCGCGCGCCATCTGCACGATCTCGTGCGAGGTGGTGCCGCGCACGATCGAGTCGTCGACCAGCAGCACGTTCTTGCCGCGGAACTCGATGCTCATCGCGTTGAGCTTCTGGCGCACCGACTTACGGCGCACCGACTGGCCCGGCATGATGAAGGTGCGGCCGACGTAGCGGTTCTTGATGAAGCCTTCTCGGTAGTCGAGGTTCAGCCGGTTGGCGAGCTGCTGGGCCGAGGGCCGGGAGGTGTCGGGGATCGGCATCACGACGTCGATGTCGCCGGCCCACAGCTCGCGACGAACCTTCTCGGCGAGGTACTCGCCCATCTTCAGGCGCGCGTCGTAGACCGACACGCCGTCGATGACCGAGTCGGGCCGCGCGAAGTACACGTACTCGAAGATGCACGGGTTCAGCGTCGCGCCCGGGGCGCACAGGCGCGAGTGGAAGTTGCCGTCGATGTCGATGAAGACCGCCTCGCCCGGCGCGATGTCGCGCACGAACCGGAAGCCCAGGCCCTCGAGCGCGACCGACTCGGAGGCGATCAGGTACTCGGGGCCGTGGTCGGTCTCGGCCACGCCGTAGCACAGCGGCCGGATGCCGAACGGGTCCCGGAAACCGAGCACGCCGTAGCCCGCGATCTCGGCGGTGCAGGCATAGGCGCCCTTGACGCGCTTGTGCAGCTCGACGACGGCCCGGAAGATGGTCTCGGGGTCGAGCGAGACGCCGACGGCCGCGGCCTGCAGCTCGTTGGCCAGCACGTTGAGGAGGACCTCCGAGTCGGACTCGGTGTTGATGTGCCGGCGGTCGCGCCGGAACATGTCGTCCTTCAACTGGTCGGAGTTGGTGAGGTTGCCGTTGTGCGCGAGGGTCACGCCGAAGGGCGCGTTCACGTAGAACGGCTGGGCCTCTTCCTCGTTGGTCGCGGAGCCGGCGGTCGGGTAGCGGACGTGGCCGATGCCGCTGCGCCCGGGCAGGCCGCGCATGTTGCGCGTGCGGAAGACGTCGCGCACCAGGCCGCTGGCCTTGTGCATCGAGAACGCCTTGCCGTTGGAGGTGGCGATGCCGGCGGCGTCCTGACCCCGGTGCTGCAGCAGCAGCAGCCCGTCATAGAGCAGCTGGTTCACCGGGGTGCGCGCAACGACGCCAAGGATGCCGCACATGGAGCTTCTCCGTTCAGAGTCGGCGGCACCGGCGCGGACCGGCACCGCAAGGGAAAGTCGTCAGGTCCTGCGCACGCCGGACAGCCGCTCCGGCAGGAAGGGTTCGGCACGCTGGACCAGACCGTCGAGCAGCGGGCGCGACAGCGCCTGCGTCCACGACGGATGCTTCGAGAACCCGGCGAGATGCGCGCCGAGTGCGGCCAGCAGGATCACGATGGCGGCGCGCAGCGTGCCGAGCGCGGCGCCGAGCAGGCGGTCGGCGCCGCCCAGGCCCAGGCCGCGCAGGCCGCGCGCGGCAAGCGAGCCGAGCATGCGCACCGTGACGAAGAGCGCGATGAAGATCAGCAGGTAGACGACCGGATTCGGGATCGCGTCGGGCAGCAGCCGCAGCGCGTGCGGGGCGATCAGCGGCACGCCGAGCAGGCCGACGACCCAGGCGGCGAGCGCGAACACGGTGCGCACCAGCCCGCGCATCAGGCCGAATCCGACCGAGAGCACCACGACGATCGCGACGAACCAGTCCCAGCCGGTGATCGCCTCGAGCATCAGTGGGCCCTGGCCGAGCGGCGCAGCGACGCGGGCGTGCGGGTCACGGCGAGATCAGCGCGGACTGCACGCCGGCGGCCTGCAGCGGCCCACGCGCCTGCTCGGCGGCGTCGCGCGAGGAGAACGGCCCGACTCGCACCCGCACGCGGTCGCCGCGGTCGGTCTTGATCTTCTCGGTGAAGGCCGGCAGGCCATTGGCCTTGACGCGGTCGACGACGGTGGCCGCGCCGGTTTCGTTGGCGTAGGCCCCGACCTGCAGCAGGTAGCGCCCGTCACCCTTGGCCCGGGCCTGCGCGGCATCGGCGAGCTGACCGATCTCGTCCTTGGCCGGGTCCTTGCGGGGCTCGGCTTTGGCGGACTTGGTGTCGGTGGCTTTTGCGTCGGTGGCCTTCGTGTCGGCGGCCTTCGCGTCGGTGCTCTTCGCGTCGGTGCCTTTGGTGTCGGTGCCTTTGGTCTCGGCGGCCTTCGCTTCGGTGCCTTTTGCGTCGGCGGCCTTCGCGTCTGCGCCCTTGGCGTCGGTGGCCTTCGCGTCGGCGCCCTTCATGTCGGCGCTCTTCGCGTCGCCGCCTTTGGCCTCCGCACCCTTCGTGTCGCTGCCCTTGGGCTCCGCGCCCTTCCCCGCCGGCTCGACGGCACTGCGCGCGCCGGCGTCCGCGGCGCGGGCGGGCAGCGGCAAGTCACGCGAGGGGACAACGATCGCGACGTCGGAACTCGGACGCGTCGGCTCGGAGTCGAGCAGCAGCGGCACGACGATCGCGGCGGCCAGACACAGCGCGACGGCGCCGATCAGACGATGGCGCGCGCGCTTCTTCTGCGGCAGCGCCGGATCGACGTCGCCGTCTTCGCTTCCGCCCGCACGCTTGCGCGCCGGGGGCGAGGCCCGTGTTGCCATGGGAGGGGGGAGACGGTTCGATTCAGGTGCCGGATCGTCCACGCGAGGCCAGTACGTCGGCCACGGTCAGGAACGATCCCAGGACCAGGATTCTATCATTCTCGTCGGCCCGACCCTTTGCGGCGGCGAGCGCCTCGCGCGGGGAGCCGAAGCAGGTGATGCTGCGCTCGGCGTCCTCGCCCTGCCCCGGCACGATGCCGGCGTCGCGCAGCGCCTGCTCGAGGACATGCGCGCGGACGCCGCGCGGCCCGGGCAGGTCGGTGCACAGCCAGTGGTCGACGCGCCCGCGCAGGTGCGCGATGGCGCCCGCGATGTCCTTGTCGCCGAGCATGCCGAACACCGCATAGGTGAACGGGAAGAAGCCCATGCCGTCGAGGTTGGCGGCCAGGTGCGCGACCGCATGCGGGTTGTGGGCGACGTCGAGCACCACCGTCGGCCGGCCGGCGAGCACCTGGAAGCGCCCCGGCAGCTCGACCGTGGCGAAGCCCTGGCGCACCGCCTGCGCGCTCACCGGCAGCCGGTCGCGCAGCGACTCCAGCGCGGCCAGCACGCCCGAGGCGTTCAGCAGCTGGTTCGCGCCGCGCAGCGCCGGATAGGCGAGGCTGTTGCGGCGCTGGCCGCGTCCGCCATAGCCCCACTGCTGGCGGTCGCCCGAGTAGTTGAAGTCGCGGCCGAAGCGCCAGAGGTCGGCACCGATCTCGGTGGCGTGATCGACGAGCGACTGCGGCGGCACCGGATCCGTGCAGATCGCGGGTCGGCCGGTGCGGTAGACGTGCGCCTTCTCGAAGCCGATCTTCTCGCGGGTGTCGCCGAGGTACTCGGCGTGGTCGATGTCGATGCAGGTGACGATGGCGCAGTCGGCGTCGACGAGGTTGACCGCGTCGAGCCGCCCGCCCAGGCCGATCTCGAGCACCAGCGCATCGGGCGCGGCCTGCTGGAAGAGCCGCAGGATGGCGAGCGTGGTGAACTCGAAGTAGCTCAGGCGGGTGTCGCCGCGGGCGGCCTCGACGGCCTCGAACTGCTCGACCAGCGCCTCGTCCGAGGCGGGCACGCCGTCGAGCCGCGCACGCTCGTTGAAGCGCAGCAGGTGCGGCGAGGTGTAGCAGCCGACCCGGTAGCCCGCGGCCAGCAGGATCGACTCGAGCATCGCGCAGGTCGAGCCCTTGCCGTTGGTGCCGGCGACGACGATCTTCGTGCCGGGCAGTTCCAGGCGCAGGCGGCGGGCGACCTCGCCCACGCGCTCCAGGCCGAGCTCGATGCCCTTCGGGTGCAGGCCCTCGATGCGCGAGAGCCAGTCATCGAGCGTGCCGGGCGCACCCGACACGCCGGTGTCCGCCGTGCTCAGGCCAGCGCCTCCGAGGGCTGGCGCAGCAGCAGCGCGAGCAGCTGGGCGATCTCGTCGCGCATCTGCTTGCGGTGCACGATCATGTCGACCGCCCCCTTCTCCACCAGGAACTCCGCCCGCTGGAAGCCCTCGGGCAGCTTCTCGCGCACGGTCTGCTCGATGACGCGCGGGCCGGCGAAGCCGATCAGCGCGCGCGGCTCGGCGATGACGACGTCGCCCAGGAAGCAGAAGCTCGCCGACACGCCGCCCATGGTGGGGTCGGTCAGCACCGAGATGTACGGCAGGCGGGCCTCGGAGAGCTGCGTGAGCATCGCCGTGGTCTTGGCCATCTGCATCAGCGACAGCAGGCCTTCCTGCATCCGCGCGCCACCCGAGGCGGCGACCGAGATGAACGGCACCTTCTGGTCGATGGCGTTCTGCTCGCCGCGCGCAAAGCGCTCGCCGACGACCGAGCCCATCGAGCCGCCCATGAACTCGAACTCGAAGGCCGCGACCACC
>CAIUGQ010000222.1 GCA_903898725.1 uncultured Burkholderiales bacterium
CGCGCGGGGCTCGTCGCGCCATCGGAGACGCGCATCGAGATCGTGCGGCAGCTGCCTGGCGCACTGGCCGGCCGTGCCGTCGGCTGCTACCTGCGCGACACCCGGAACATCCTGCTGCTGGACTACGAAGCCTTCGAGGCGATCGGCGAGTGGTTCCGGACCCCCGTCGACCGGGAGCTGTACCGATCGGCCGCCGCCCACGAGATGGCGCATGCGATGGTCGGCTGCAACACCTCGTCGGACCGTCTGCCGACGGCGGCGCACGAGTACGTCGCCTACGTGGTGCTGTTCGCGACGATGGACCCCGAACTGCGCGAGCGCGTGCTCGCGAAGTTCCCCGGTCGGGGCTTCACGAGCACCCTGCAGATCAGCGAGGTCGGCCACCTCGCCGATCCGAACCAGTTCGGCGTCGACGCCTGGCGGCACTACCTCGGACGCCGGGACCGGGAAGCGTGGCTGCGCGCGATGATCGCCGGCGGCGTCGTCCAGGAACTGCCGGACGACGCGCCCTGAGCGCACCGCGGGCTATCCTCTCGTCATGCCCGACATCCTCACCGTCTCGAAGCTCTCCAAGACCTACGCGTCCGGGCACCGCGCCCTCGACGACATCGACCTCTCGATCCGCCGCGGCGAGATCTTCGCGCTGCTCGGCCCCAACGGCGCCGGCAAGACCACGCTGATCAGCGTCATCTGCGGGATCGTCCGCGCCACCGCGGGCAGCGTGACCGTGGACGGCCACGACACCGTGCGCGACTACAAGGCCGCGCGCGCGCTGATCGGCCTCGTGCCGCAGGAGCTCACCAACGACGCGTTCGAGACCGTCTGGGGCACGGTCAGCTTCAGCCGCGGCCTGTTCGGCAAGCCGCCCGATCCGGCGCTCATCGAGCGCGTGCTGAAGTCGCTGTCGCTGTGGGACAAGAAGGACAACCGGCTGCGCACGCTGTCGGGCGGCATGAAGCGGCGCGTGCTGATCGCCAAGGCGCTGTCGCACGAACCGCGCGTGCTGTTCCTCGACGAGCCGTCCGCGGGCGTGGACGTCGAGCTGCGCCGCGACATGTGGCAGCTGGTGCGCGAACTGCGCGACACCGGCGTCACCATCATCCTCACCACGCACTACATCGAGGAGGCCGAGGAGATGGCCGATCGCGTGGGCGTGATCAGCAAGGGCCGCATCATCCTCGTCGAGGACAAGATCGAGCTGATGCGCAAGCTCGGCAAGAAGCGGCTGACGCTGCAGCTGCAGCAGCCCCTCGCGCAGGTGCCGGCCTCGCTCGCGCCCTACGCGCTCGAGCGCTCGGCCGACGGCGGCGAGCTCACCTACACCTACGACACCCGCAGCGAGCAGCTCGACATGGTGGGCTTCATGCGCCACCTCGGCGAGGCGGGCATCACCTTCAAGGACCTGCAGACCACGCAGAGCTCGCTCGAGGACATCTTCGTCGACCTCGTGAAGCAGGAGGCGGCATGAACCTCGCATCGATCCGCGCGATCTACGGCTTCGAGATGGCGCGCACCCGGCGCACGCTGATGGGCAGCATCATCTCGCCCGTCATCTCCACCTCGCTCTACTTCATCGTCTTCGGGGCGGCCATCGGCTCGCGCATCCCCGAGGTGGGCGGCGTCAGCTACGGCGCCTTCATCGTGCCGGGGCTGGTCATGCTGTCGCTGCTGACGCAGAGCATCTCCAACGCGTCCTTCGGCATCTATTTCCCACGCTTCTCCGGCACGATCTACGAGCTGCTGTCGGCGCCGATCTCGAGCCTGGAGATCGTGATCGGGTACGTCGGGGCGGCGGCGACCAAGTCGATCCTGATCGGACTGATCATCCTCGGCACGGCGGCGCTCTTCGTGCCGCTGCGCATCGACCATCCGCTGTGGATGCTGCTCTACCTCGTGCTGACCGCGGTGACCTTCAGCCTCGTGGGCTTCATCATCGGCATCTGGGCAGACGGCTTCGAGAAGCTGCAGGTGGTGCCGCTGCTGATCGTCACGCCGCTGACCTTCCTGGGCGGCAGCTTCTACTCGATCGACATGCTGCCGCCGTTCTGGCAGACGGTGGCGCTGTTCAATCCGGTGGTCTACCTGGTGAGCGGGTTCCGGTGGAGCTTCTACGGCATGGGCGACGTGAGCCTGGGCGTCAGCCTGGGCGTGACCGCGCTCTTCCTCGTGCTCGCGCTGGGCGTGGTGACCTGGATCTTCAGGACGGGGTATCGGCTCAAGGCGTGAGCGCGCCCCGCGGCGGCCGCTAGGACGCCGGCAGCCGGAAGCGGGCGACGGTGCGCTGCAGCGCCTGGGCCTGGTCGTGCAGCGCCCCCACGGCCGACGCGGTCTGCTCCACCAGCGCGGCGTCCTGCTGGCTGCCGCGGTCGAGGTTCTCCAGCGTCAGCCGCACCTGGGCGACCGCGGTGTCCTGGCGGACCACGTCCTCGGCGATGGCCGAGCCGCGCGCGGTCATCGCATCGGCGCGCTCGACGATCTGCTCGATCGTGCCGCGCGCATCGCCCACCGCGCTGCCCGCCTGCTCCACGCTGTCGAGGGTCGACTCGATCAGCCCGCGGATCTCGCGCGCGGCCGCGGCCGAGCGGCCGGACAGCAGCCTCACCTCGGTGGCCACCACCGCGAAGCCGCGGCCGGCATCGCCCGCCCGGGCCGCCTCCACGGCGGCGTTCAGCGCCAGCAGGTTGGTCCGGAACGCGATGTCGTCGATCACGCCCAGGATCATGCGGATCCGGCCGGCGGCCTCCTCCACGCGGGCCATCCGGTCGCTGACCCGGCCCATCGCTTCGCCGCCGCGTCGCGCCACCATGACGTTCTCGGCGGCCATCGCGGCGCCCTCGTGCGAGCGCTCCGCGGTGGAGCGGATCATGTCGGTGATCTGGCTGATCGACGAGACCGAGGTCTCGAGCATCGACGCGGTGTTCGAAGTGCGCTGGGCCAGGTCGTCGGCGCCGCCGGCGATCTCGCGGCTCGCCAGCAGGATCTCGTCGGAGCCGTCGCGCACCTGGCCGACCACCTCGCGCAGCGAGGCGTGCATCGCCGCCAGGCCGCGCAGCAGGTGCGCCGCCTCGTCCTTGCCCCAGGCGCGCGGCTGCCGGGTCAGGTCGCCCTGTGCGATCGCGTCCATGTGGTCGGCCACCGCCTTCATCCCGCCCTGCATCACCAGGTAGTAGCAGCGGAACAGGTAGCCGCCCAGGCCCAGGGCGATGAGCACCAGCACGCCCACCAGCCAGCGGTCGCGCTCGAGCGTGACGATCGCGGCGTCGAGTGCGGCGGTGTCCATCGTGGTGGCCGCCGCAACGCCCGTCGCGGTGCCCGTCGCCATGCCCGCCGCGTTGCCCGCCGCGCGTGCGGCGTGCGCTGCGTTCAGCCGCGCGGTCTGGTCGGCCACCGTCCAGCCCGCCAGCACGCACAGCGGCAGGCAGAACGCGATCGAGATGAGCAGCGACTTGCCGGCGAAGCTGAGCGTGCGGAACAGGCGCACCCCGGGCGCCCACGGGCCGTGCGGCGAGCGCGTCCCCGCGCGGGGCGCGGGGGCGGCCTGCGGCGGGGGGGCTGAGGGGCGCGGGGCGCGGTGGTCGGAGGCCGGCGTCATGGGCTTGGCTAAGTGCCGGGCTAAGCTAAGCCCTAAGTCCAAGGCCGGGCCGATGAACAGCGGCGGGAAACCCCAGCTTTTGTCGCGATCCGAGCCATGCCGTCCGTGCCGTCGACCGTCATGGCCCACGTGCTGATCCCTTCGTTCCTCGCGGTCGGACTCGTGTTCGGCCTCCTCACCTACCGGCACCGGCACCTTTTCGGCGAAGGCCCGCCGCAGCAGCACGTCGATCCGCAGGACGGCCTGGGCGGACGGCTGTTCTGGGCGGCGGTGGCGACCTTCCTGTGGCCGATCCTGATCGTCAGCGGTCTGCACGGGCTGTGGCGGGTGCGCTCGGCGCGCCGGGGCTGATCGGTCCGGGGGAGACGGACTTAGTCGATCGCGCCGCCGCTCGTCCGCACATCCGCCCCCACGTGGGTCGCCGCGATCAGCAGCGCCTCGCGCACCCCGTCCACCATCGTCGCCAGCGGCAGGCTCGGTGCGCCCGGCCACGCCGCGGCCTGCTCGGGCAGGTAGGGCACGTGCACGAAGCCGCTGCGCACCCGCGTGCCGGCCAGCGCGTGCTGCAGCCCGTAGAACACATGGTTGCAGACGAAGGTGCCCGCCGTCTGCGAGACCGCCGCCGGCACGCCGCGCGCGGCGAGCCCCGCGACGATGGCCTTCACCGGCAGCGTGCTGAAGTAGGCGGCCGGGCCGCCGCGCACCACCGGCACGTCGATCGGCCGGGCGTCGGCGTTGTCGGGGATGCGGGCATCGTCGACGTTGATCGCGATGCGCTCGATCGACAGCTCGGCGCGTCCGCCGGCCTGGCCGAGCGACACCGCGAGCCGCGGCCCGTGTCGGCGCAGCGCGGCGCGCAGCACGCGCAGCGAGCGGCGGAACTCGGTCGGCAGGCGCACCGCGCGCACGGTCGACCCGGCGACGGTCTCGCCGTCTAGCGCGCTCGCGATCAGCCAGCTCGGGTTGACCGATTCGCCGCCGAAGGGCTCGAAGCCGGTCAGCAGGATGACGGAGGCGGCGGGGCGCGAAGCGGCTCGGGGCATGGCCGGACGATAACCGAGCCGAACGGCTCGCGCGATGGCGCCGCAGGCGCGTGCCGGGGATAATCGCCGAATGAACCCGACCCGCAGACTCGACGAAACCGCCGCCGGGATGTACGTGATCTCGGCCACCCCCTTCACCGCCCAGGGCGCGCTCGACCTCGAGTCGACCCGCTCGCTGATGTCGTTCTATCTCGACTGCGGCGTCACCGGCATGACCATCCTCGGCATCATGGGCGAGGCGCCCAAGCTGTCGGGCGAGGAGAGCGCCGCCTTCGTCGACGCGTCGCTGCGCGCGGTCGGCGGACGCGTGCCGATCATCGTCGGCGCGAGCGCCGCGGGCCTGGACAACCTGGCCGCGTTCTCGCGCCGGGTGGTCGATGCGGGCGCGGCCGGCGTGATGGTCGCGCCGGTGCCGGGGCTGCGCTCCGACGAGCAGGTCTACGGCTACTTCGAGCAGGTCGCGGCGCGGCTCGGCGACATCCCGTGGGTACTGCAGGACTATCCGCAGACCACCACGGTCTTCATGTCGCCGTCCGTGATCCTGAAGATGATCGCGGACTTCCCGAACCTGGTGATGGTCAAGCACGAGGACTGGCCGGGTCTGGCCAAGATCACCAAGCTGCGCGACGCCGAGCGTGCCGGTGCGCGGCGCGTGTCGATCCTGGTGGGCAACGGCGGCATCCACTACCCGCAGGAGCTCGGACGCGGCGTGGACGGCGCGATGACCGGCTTCGCCTACCCCGAGGCGCTGGTCAAGACCTACGACCTGTTCAAGGCCGGCCGCATCGACGACGCCGAGGATCTGTTCGACGCCTACCTGCCGATCGTGCGCCACGAGCTGCAGCCGGGCCTGGGCCTGGCGGTCCGCAAGCACCTGCTGATGAAGCGCGGCGCGATCGCGAGCGACGCGGTCCGCGCGCCCGGCCCGAAGCTGTCGGCGCGCGACGTCGAGGAGGTCGCGCACCTGGTGCGCCGCATGGAGCGGCGCGTCGCCGCGCTCGGGCTGTGAGCGCGGCCGCCGGCGCGGGCCGGACCGTCTTCGTCATCAACCCGAACAGCACGCAGGTCGTCACCGAGCACATCGACCGCGCGCTGCAGGGCTTCCGCCGTCCGGACGGCCCGGCGATCGTCTGCGAGACCCTGCGCACCGGCCCGCCGGGCATCGAGTCGCAGGCGCACGTGGACGGCACGACAGCCCGACTCGTCGAGTACTTCGAGACGCATCCGCAGCACCGCGCGGCCGACGCGGTGGTGCTCGCCTGCTTCTCGGACCCGGGCCTGCATGCGATGCGCGAGATGCTGCCCGGTCGCGTCTGGGGCAGCGCCGAGTGCGCGTACCTGACCGCGGCGGCGATGGGCGAGCGCTTCGGCGTGATCTCGATCCTGTCGCGCGCGATCGGCCGACACAAGCGGCAGCTGCGCACAATGGGGCTGGAGTCGCGGCTGGCCGAGGACCTGGCGATCGAGCTGGGCGTGGTCGAGCTCTCGCGCGAGGACGAGACCTTCTCGCGGATGAGCGCGGTGGGGCGCACGCTGGTGGACAAGCATGGCGCGCGGGTGATCGTGATGGGTTGCGCCGGGATGGCGCGTTACCGGGATCGGCTCGAGGACCTGCTGGACGTGCCGGTGATCGACCCGACGCAGGCGGCGGTGGCGATGGCGCTGGGGCAGATCCTGGCGCGGGCGCCTCGGGGCTGAGTCAGCCCGCCAGCTCGGCCGGCAGCGCGTCGGCCAGGAAGTCGAAGACCCGCCGCACCAGTCGGTTCGAGCGGATCTCGCGGTGCACCGCGAGCCAGCACGGCAGCGGCGGGATCTCGAGTCCGGGCAGCAGCGCCACGACGCCCGGCCAGTGCCGGATGTTGTAGCGCGCCACGAATCCGATGCCGGCGCCGGCGGCGACCAGTCGGCCGTAGGCAACCTGGTCGTCGGTGCGCACGCCGAAGCGGTCGTGCGCCAGGGCCATGTTCATGCGGGCGAAGCCCCGCTCGATGGTGTCATCGCGGTCGTAGCCGATCAGCCGGTGCTGCGCGAGCTCGCGTGCGTCGCGCGGCGTGCCGGCCCGCGCCAGGTAGCTGCGGTGCGCGGCCGCGACGATCTCGACGTCCCCCAGCTTGCGGGCGATCAGCGAGGTCTGCACGGGGCGCACCATCCGCACGGCGATGTCGGCCTCGCGCCGCAGCAGGTTGGTGATCTGGTTCGTCGACACCAGCTCGATCGCGATGCCGGGCTCCGCCTCGCGCAGCGCGGCGATCACCGGCGGCAGCAGCCAGGTGGCGGCGACGGCGCTGGTGCTGATGCGCACGGTGCCGGTCTCGGCGCTGCGGGACGCGGCGAGGCCTCGAGCGAGCGCCAGCGCACCGTCCTCCATGCGGCGTGCCGCATCCGCGATCGCGAGCGCCGCGGCGGTGGGCGAGACCCCGCGGCCGGTGCGCTCGAACAGCGGGGTACCGAGCTGGGCCTCGAGTTCGGAGACGTGGCGACTTAGCGTGGGCTGGTGGGCGTTCAGCCGCCGAGCCGCGCCGGTGAGGCTGCCGGCATCGAGCACCGCGAGGAAGCTCTTGACGAGCGCCCAGTCGAAGCCATCGGTCGTGGGTTTTGACATACGAAAGTGTATGACTGATGTACGTGGATCGGCAATTGTCGAATGGCCGACCGGCGTGGACACTGACGCCGTCCCCCCCGAGGAGTCCACCGTGACGTCCGATCGATCCCCCGCCGATGCCCGTCCGACCCTCCTGATCCTGGGCGCCAATGGCCGTCTCGGCACTGCGGCCGCGTGCGCGTTCGCGGCGGCCGGCTGGCGGGTGCTGGCGCAGGTCCGGCGCGTTGCCAATGCCGACCTCGCCGCCATCGCAACGCCGTTGGCGGTGCCGCTCGACGACACGGCGACGCTCGCTGCCGCGGCCTCCGGCGCCAGCGTGGTCCTGCATGCCGTGAGCCCGGTCTACACCCGCTGGGAGGCCGAGGCGATGCCCGCGCTGCATGCGGGCCTGGCTGTGGCCGAGCGGCTCGGCGCCCACTTCATGTTCCCCGGCAACGTCTACAACTTCGGTGCGTCGATGCCGGCGCTGCTGACCGAGGACACGCCGCAGCGCCCGAGCACCCGCAAGGGCGAGATCCGCGTCGACATGGAGCGCACGATCGCCGCGCGCGTCGCGGGGGGGCGCTTCACCGCCAGCGTCCTGCGGGCCGGAGACTTCTTCGGCAGCGGTTCCGGCAGCTGGTTCGACCTGGCGATCGCGAAATCCCTGCGGGCCGGCAGACTGGCGTACCCCGGTCCGCTCGACCTGCCGCATGCCTGGGCCTATCTGCCCGATCTCGCGCGGGCCTTCGTGCGGGTGGCGGAGCAGCCCGCGCATCCGGCGTTCGCGTCCCGGCACTTCGAGGGCCATACGCTGACCGGCCGGCAGCTCCTCGACGGGATCGAGGCGGCAGCGATCGCCCTGGGCATCGCGCCGGCGCGCGGACTGCGGCGCAGCGGCATACCCTGGAGGCTCATTCGTCTCGCCGGTCTCGTCGTCCCGAGCTGGTTCGAGCTCGCGCAGATGGCCTACCTGTGGACCGTGCCGCATGCGCTCGTCGGACGGCGCCTCGCCGCGCTGCCAGGCCCGCCGCTCGTCGCGACGCCGTTGGCCGCCGCGCTGCGCGACGCGCTTGTCGCGCTGGAGCCGGCATCGTTCGTGCGGACCGCGCCCGCGCTCTGAGCGGCGAGGCGACCTGCGCCGGGGTCAGCGCCCCCCCACACTCCGATGCTCCAACCGACTCAACAGCCGCACGATCGGCCACAGCAGCGCCAGGTACATCAGCGCCGCGATCACGATCGGGGTCGGGTTGTAGGTCAGTGCCTGCGCCTGGCGCGCGTTGTTCAGCAGCTCGGGCAGCGCCACCACGCTCGCCAGCGTCGTCAGCTTGATGACCTCCAGCGTGTTGCTCACGAGATCCGGCAGCACGTTGCGCACGGCCTGCGGCAGCACGACGTACGTCAGCGTCTGCCAGCGCCCCAGCCCCGTCGAGCGCGCCGCCGCGGTCTGCCCCGCCGGGATGCTCTCGATGCCCGCCCGGAAGATCTCGCCGTAGTAGCTCGAGGTGTTCAGCAGGAAGCCGAAGGCCACCGCCGCGAGCTTCGGGATGTCCAGCCCCAGGAAGGGCGTGCCGAAGTACAGGAAGATCAGCAGCACCAGCGGCGGGAACGCGCGGAAGAAGTCGACGTAGGCGATCAGCAGCCAGTTCAGCCAGCGGATGCGCAGCGAGTGCAGCACCGCGATCGCGAGGCCCCCGGCCAGCCCCAGCGGCACGACGATCGCCGACAGCAGCAGCGTGGTCCAGAAGCC
The DNA here is from genome assembly GCA_903898725.1 of uncultured Burkholderiales bacterium. Taxonomy (GTDB): domain Bacteria; phylum Pseudomonadota; class Gammaproteobacteria; order Burkholderiales; family Burkholderiaceae_E; genus UBA4615. The sequence goes on from CAIUGQ010000222.1 coordinate 8,967, forward strand.
CTGCAGCAGGAACGGCCAGACCTTCGCGGCGATCTCGGGGTTGAAGAAGTTCAGGAGGAGCGCGTCCATCACTTCCTCCACGCGTAGCGCGTCTCGATCCAGCGCCCGAGGATCACCACCGGCAGGAAGAGCAGCAGGTAGGCGGCCGCGCCGACGGTCAGCGGCGTGGCGTTGCCCGCGAGGCTCGCGGCCGACGACGACTGGTTGAGGATCTCGCTCAGCGCCACCACCGAGCCCAGCGCGGTGCCCTTGGTGGTGGCGATCACGCGGTTGGTGAGCGGCGGCACGGTCATGCGCACCGCCTGCGGCAGCACGACGTGCGCGAGCGTCTCGAGCCGCGATAGGCCGGTCGAGCGCGCGGCCTCCCACTGGCCGCGCGGCACCGCTAGGATGCCTGCCCAGAAGATCTCCTCGGCGAACGCGCACAGCACGAGGGTCAGCGCGAGCCAGGTCGCCATGAACGCGCCCAGCGACACGCCGGTGTAGGGCAGCGCGAAGAACAGCAGGATGATCACCACCAGCGGCGGCAGCGCGCGCATCACGTCGGCGAAGGCGATGATCGCCCAGTTCAGCGGGCGCACGCCGAAGGACCGC
>CAIUGQ010000223.1 GCA_903898725.1 uncultured Burkholderiales bacterium
CATGCCGAGGCGCACGGCGGTGTCGCGGGCTTCGCCGGTGCCGACGCGATCGAGGCCGACGCGTTCTGGCAGGTCGACTCCGACGTGCTGATCCCGGCCGCGCTCGAGGGCGTGCTGACCGCAGAGCGTGCGCGCGGCCTGCGCACGAAGATGGTCCTCGAGGGCGCGAACGGTCCGACACTGCCCGAGGCCGACCTGATCCTGCGTGATCGCGGCATCACGGTGGTGCCCGACGTGATCGCGAACGCCGGCGGCGTCACCGTGTCGTACTTCGAGTGGGTGCAGGACTTCTCGAGCTTCTTCTGGACCGAGGAGGAGATCAACGCGCGGCTCGACAAGATCCTGGTCGGCGCCTTCGCGCGGATCTGGGCCGATGCCGAGCGGCACCACATTCCGCTGCGCACCGCGGCCTTCGTCGTCGCCTGCGAGCGGGTGCTGTCGGCGCGCGAGCTGCGCGGGCTGTACCCCTGAGCGCGCGTCCGGCGCCACGCCGCGCGCGCTAGACCGCCACCGCCGCGGGCCCGCGCGCCCGCCGCCGCACCACGGCCTTGCGGACCTCCTCCACCCAGAGCACCGCGCTCGCCAGCACCGCCAGCGTGAGCAGCGTCGCGGCCGGCAGCGCGACGGTGTGGAACAGCGCCTGCAGCGGCGGCGCATAGAGCACCAGTCCCTGCAGCGCGACCGAGGCCGCCAGACCGCCGACCAGCCAGCGGTTGCGCAGCAGCCCGCCGTGCAGCGCCGAGCGGATCGCCGACCGGCAGTTGAGCACGTTGAACCACTGCGTGAAGGCGAGCAGCGTGAAGGTCTCGGTGCGCACCAGCTCGATCGGCGCACCCTGCGACAGCCGCCAGGCGAACCAGCCCGTGCAGACCGCGACCGCCGTCGGCACCAGCACCGCGAGCCGCAGCAGCATCGTGCGGTCGAGCAGCCGGTCGTCGCGCGGCGACGGCGCGCGGCGCATCTCGTCGCCGTCGGGCGGCTCCATCACCAGGTTCACCGTGACCGTGCTCTCGGTGACGATGTTGATCCACAGGATCTGCACCGCCAGCAGCGGCAGCGGCCAGCCGGCGGCCAGCGCGATCATCAGCAGACAGACCTCGTCGACCGAGGTCGCGAACAGGTAGAGGATGACCTTCTTCAGGTTGCCGTAGACGACCCGACCCTGCTCGACCGCGGCCACGATCGTCGCGAAGTCGTCGTCGGTGATGACGATCCGGGCCGCCCCCTTGGCGACCTCGGTGCCGGTGATGCCCATCGCGACGCCGACGTCGGCGCGAGCGAGCGCGGGCGCGTCGTTGACGCCGTCGCCGGTCATCGCGACGACGTCGCCGCGCGCCTGCAGCGCCTCGACGATCCGCAGCTTCTGGGCGGGCTGCACCCGCGCGAACACCGCGATCCGGCCGAGCACGCGCTGCAGCGCCGCGTCGTCCATGCGCTCGAGCTCGGGCCCGTCGACCGCCAGCGTGTCGGCGTCCGCGATGCCGAGCTGCCGGGCGATCGCCAGCCCCGTGAGCTTGTGATCGCCGGTGACCATCACCGGCCGGATCCCGGCGGTCCGGCAGCGCGCGACCGCGGCGCGCGCCTCGTCGCGCGGCGGATCGATCTGGCCGACCAGCCCGAGCAGACGCGCCCCGCCCGCCAGCACGTCGATGCCGTCGGCCGGATCGAAGTGCTCGAGCCTCAGCCGCGCGAAAGCGAGCACCCGCAGCGCACGCCCCGCCATGGCCTCGGCCGCCGCCTGCGCGGCGCGCACGGTCGCGGCCCCTTCGGCGGGCGCGACGAGCCGCAGCACCGCCTCGGGTGCGCCCTTGATCACCACCACCCAGCCCCCGCCCGCCACCGGATGCCCGGTGGCCATCAGCTTGGTGTCGGCATCGAAGGGCAGCTCGGCGCCGCGCGGCACCTGCACGCGCAGCGCATCGACATCGATGCCGGCCTTCGCGGCGAGCGACAGCAGCGCCGCCTCGGTGGGGTCGCCGGTGACCGACCAGGCGGCTTCGTCGCCGGCCGGCGCGCGCAGCGCCGCGTCGTTGCACAGCACGCCCGCGTGCAGCAGCGCGACGAGCGCCGCGTCCTGCGTGTCGGCTGGCGCACCGTCCTCGACGAGGCGCCCGACCGGGGCCCAGCCGATGCCCTCGACCTCGACCGCACGTGCCGCCCGCGCATCCGCCGGCGGCAGCCACAGCGCGACCGCCGTCATCTCGTTGCGGGTCAGCGTGCCGGTCTTGTCGCTGCAGATGACGGTGGTCGAGCCGAGCGTCTCCACCGCCGACAGCCGCCGCACGATCGCGCCGCGTGCCGCCATGCGCTGCATGCCGACCGCCAGCGCGATGGTCATCGCCACCGGCAGCCCCTCGGGCACCACCGACACCATCTGGCTGATCGCGACCATCAGCAGGTCGCCGAGCGGCACGCCGCGCAGCGTGCCCAGCGCCATCACCGCCGCGAACAGCACGAGCGCCACGCCCGCCAGCGCGCGGCCGAAGCGCTCGAGCCGGACCTCCAGGGGCGTGGCGGGCTCCTCGGCGCGTTCGGTCAGGCCCGCGATCCGCCCGACCTCGGTGTGCACGCCGGTGGCGACCACCACCGCGCGGCCTCGACCGGCGGCGACGTGTGTGCCGGACCAGACCATCCCGGATCGGTCGGCCAGCCCGGTCGGTGCGGGCAGCGGGGCCACCGACTTGGCGACCGGCACCGACTCCCCGGTGAGGGCCGCCTCGGCGGTCTGCAGCCCGGCCGTCTCCAGCAGCCGCGCATCCGCGCCGACCGCGTCGCCCGCGGCCAGCAGCAGCAGGTCGCCGGGCACCAGGTCGCCGGCGTTCATCGTCTGCTCGACGCCGTCGCGCAGCACCGTCACCCGCAGCCCGGACAGCCGCCGCAGCGCGGCCATCGAGCGCTCGGCGCGGCCTTCCTGCAGCGCGCCGATCGCGGCGTTCGCGACCACGACCACCGCGATCACCACCGCATCGCCGTAGTGGCCGAGCACGACGGCGAGGATCGCGGCGACCCCGAGCAGGTAGACCAGGGGGCTGCGGAACTGGAGCACGAAGCCCCGCCAGGCCGAGCGGGGCGCCGCCTCGGGCAGTGCGTTCGGGCCGTGGGCGGCGAGGCGTCGCGCGGCCTCCGGTGCGTCGAGCCCAGCGTCGGCGTCGGCACCGAGCGCCTGCAGCGCCTCGTCGGCGCTCAGCGCGTGCCAGGGGCGGGATCGGTCGACGGCGGGCTCGGACATGTCCGTCCGAGCATAGTCCGGCCCGATGCCGGACCGGGGCGCAAGACTTGATCCCGGTCAACGTCCGACGTGTCGACGGGTCGGGACAGCGTCCAGAGGAGCGTCGCGACCCGGTCAGGCCCGGGTCAGGCCCGGGTCAGGCCGGCCTCAGCTCCAGCGGTACGACGGCAGCAGCGCGTCCCCGACCCGCAGCGAACCGTCCAGTCCGTCGATGACGATCGCGTTCTGTCCGAAGGTCACCG
>CAIUGQ010000224.1 GCA_903898725.1 uncultured Burkholderiales bacterium
CCACCTTCGGACCCGCCGCCACCGCCACCGCCTGAGTTCATCCGGTGGCTCGCCGACCCTGAGGACGAGACCGCTGCCGCCTTCCTGGCGCTGCTCGCCGCGCTTCGGCAGTCGCGATCGGTACCTGCTGGGGAGGCCACCTGATGCTGCCGCTGCTCGACACGCAGGTACGTCTCGTCCTGCTCAACCACGTCACGGTGCGCCTCGCCGGTGCCGGGCCGGAGGAGCTCAGTGCTGCCGGCCTGGCCGGCGAGATGCTCGACGGCCTGAGGCGACTCTCCGCGACGGACCTCAACCGCCTGGCCTCGATGCGCAGCGTCAAGATCGGGGTGGCCGTCGACGGCGACGCCCTGCAGGCCGGTCTGCGCATCGTGTCCCTGGTCAACGAAGCCCATGCGCTTCAGACCTACTTCATCCGACATGGCGCCTCCACGGCGCTGATAGCCCGGCTCTTCAAGGTCCGGCGCAAGCTGACCCTGCGGCTGCGCCGCGAACTCGGCGTGCGCCGGCCATCGGGCCGCGTCGCACTTCCCGACCATGTCACGCGCGAGCGCATCTACCTGGCGTGGCGCGCGATCGGTGAGCCTGCCCCGCGAGCGCGGTACTTCCAGTTGCACCAGGCCTTCCCGCATCTGCCCATTGCAGTACTGGAAGTGGTGATTCGCGACTTCGAGGCGATGGCATGAACGCCCGCGCCGAAGCCCTGGGGATCACCCCGGACCTGCTGCTCGACGTCTTCGACACACCGGTCACCTTTCACCGCTGTCTCGTGCCGGTGGCCGGTGGGGTCCACGCCGCGCTGCTGCTGTCGCACGCGATCTGGACCACGCAGTCGCTCGACGCCGATGCCGACGGCTGGTTTCTCAAGTCGCAGGAGCAGTGGGCCGAGGAGACGGGCCTGTCGCGCTGGGAACAGGAGACTGCCCGTCGGGCGCTGCGGGATGCCGGTCTGCTGGAGGAGCGGCGGGTCGGCATGCCGGCCCGGCTGTGGTTCCGGGTGCGTGCTTCAGCGGTCTGGGCCGCATTGAAGGCGCCTGCAGGAAGGTCCCGGCGATGAGGCTGCCGACATGACCGCGTCAGGTAGCCCGGGAAGCCGGCCAGAGCGCTTCGATGCCGCCGGGGAAGGGCAGGCCCCAGCCGACACGGCAAGCGCGCTTCTGACCACGATCTGGCCGCTCCTGGGTCGTCACATCGCCTTCCACCGCCGGCTGGTCGACCTCACCGGCAACGTGAAGGCGGCCTTGTTGCTGTCCCAGGCGGTGTACTGGACCCGGCACGGCCGCGATATTGCGCAGCGCGACGGCTGGTTCCACAAGACGGCCGAGCAGTGGGAGATTGAGCTTGGATTGTCTGCCCGCGAGCAGACAAGTGCCCGCGAGTTGCTGCGCGGCCGGGTGCTGATCGAAGAGCAGCGCCTCGGCCTGCCCGCCCGGATGCACTTCCGACTCAACCTGGAGGTGCTCGGTCGTCGATTGGCCGAACGTGTGGACGTCCGGCTTCTGACCGCCCCGGGCACCGACTGGCATGACCGGATGCTGATCGCCGAGCTTCTGGGCCCGGCGGTGGCCTTCCATCGCGCACTCGCCGCGGTGGCTGGCGGCATCCACGGCGGGTTGGTGTTGTCGCGTGCGCTGCACCTCACCCGGCTTCAGGCCCGGCGCCAGCGCGACGTCTGGATTGCCGACTCGGCCGCCCACTGGTTGGAGGAACTGGGGCTGTCGCGGCGGGAGCAGGAGGCCGCCCGACGCGACCTGCTGCAGATCGGCGTGTGGGAGGAGCGGATCGCAGGCATTCCGTCGAGTCTCTTCGCCCGGGTGCGGCTCGAGGTGCTGGTGGCGCTGCTCGGCGACCGCTCCGACGCTCTCCTGGCCATGCCGCCGGCTTCCGCTGCAGTCCGTGGCAACGCCACAGCCAGCGTGTCACCAAACGTCGAAACAAGAGTGCGGCATTCCCACAGTCTTGTTTCGACGAAACCGCCAAGCTTGATTCGACGAAACCGCCATCAGTGTTTCGACGAAACCGCCATCCTACATATAGAAAAGAGTACAGGTGATTCAC
>CAIUGQ010000225.1 GCA_903898725.1 uncultured Burkholderiales bacterium
CGCGCCGCCTCGACCGCCGCGTTGAGCGCGAGGATGTTGGTCTGGAAGGCGATGCCGTCGATGGTGCCGATGATGTCCGAGATCCGCCGCGACGAGGCCTGGATCGCATCCATGGTCGCCACCACCGACTCGAACGCCTGACCGCCGCGCTGCGCGGTGGCGGCATTGCCGCGCGAGGCGTCGGCGGCCTCGCTGGCCTGCTCCGCGGTGAGCTTCACCGTGGAGGCGATCTGCTCCATCGATGCCGCCGTCTCCTCGAGGTCGGCGGCCGAACGCTCGGTGCGGTTCGACAGGTCGAGCGACGCGGCGGAGATCTCCGAACTCGAGGTGACGATGGTCTCGGACGAGGCCCGCACCCGCGAGACGATCCCGCGCAGCGAGGCCTGCATGTCACGCAGGGTGTCCATCAGCGCCGCGGCCTCGTCGCGGCCCCAGGGCTCGGGGTTCGTCGTCAGGTCGCCTGCGGTCATCGCGACCAGATGGCGGCGCACCTCGTTCAGGCCGCCTTCGGTGACGAGGTAGAACGCGAAGAACAGGTAGCCGGCGAGCAGCAGCGCAACGGCCACGATGGCGGCGACCGCGTTGCGCTTGACGGCGAGGGCCTCCGAGCGCTCCGTCAGGATCGCGTCGAGGGCGGTGAGGGCCGCGCCGTAGCCGCGAAAGCCCACCCGCAGCATCGCCCTGCCCTCATCGAAGCGCGCACGCGCGTCACCCGACGGCGCCCGGAACACCTCGATCACCTTCTTGCGCCAGGCGGTGATCTCGTCGAGTCCGGCGATGTCCAGCGCATTCTTGAGCGAGGGCCTCGCCTCGATCGCACGGCCGAAACCGCGGCGCGCATCGTCGACGCCCAGTTCGACGCGCGACGCCCAGGTGTAGGCGCGCCCGAGATCGGTGGCCGACGCAGCCCCCTTCGCGGTCACGTACGCGCTCCAGCCCCACAGCTGCCCGACGTCCTCGAGCGCGCGCGGCAGCGCCAGCAGCAGGCCCTGCGCCACGTAGAAGCTGTCGAGCTCGGTGTCGAGCACGAGCTGCGACGCATCACCGATCCGGGTCAGCAGCTCGACCGTCGCCTCGGTCACCGGGCCGAACACCGTCCTGCCACTCTCGTCGGCACCGTTGCGCGAAGAGGCGGTGGCCTTCCAGGCCGTCGTGAGCTTCACCAGCGAGGCCCCCAGTCCGAGCGGGTCGCCGTTGGTCTCGAGCAGCCGGGCCATCGCGGCCAGGGCCGCATCCGTCGCCTCGCGCGCCTGTGCATAGTCGGCAGCCGCCGACACCCCACCGAGGCTGGCCCGTGTCGCATTGCGCGTCTCGAGCAGTCCCTGCAGCACCGGCACGAAGACCTTCATCGATTCGACGCCGCGACGCTCGAGCTCGACGGTCCGGACCCCCGCCTGCATGCCCTGCAGCAGGCCGGCGGAGGTCAGCAGCAGCGGCAGCACCAGCACCGCGATGATGAAGGCGGCCTTCGCGCGGAACCGGATGTTGCGGAACAGACGCACGCCCGGCGCCCAGACGCCGTGGTGCTTGAAGTACCCCGAATGCTCGGGAGCGCGGCGCTCCCTCGGAGACGCCGGACGGTCTCCGGCGGGCGTTGCGGCTGCAGTCATCGTTGTCGGCCCAGGTTGACGGGCCCCGATGTCCAGCGATGCGCTGCGCGGCAAACCCGTAGGCGCCAGCGTAGGTAGTGCGCACCTTGCCGGTGCACCGAACAGCGGGACGCGACGCCCTCAGTTCCGTTCCGCGATCCGGCGGTCGTCGCTGCCGGATCGCCGGTCGATCCGGCGCCGGCCGAGCGTTCCGTTTGGTGCGTCCGTGACCAAGATGTCGGGCGGACGCCTCGGCTCGACTGCGGCCAGCGCGCCGGGCGGCCCCTTCAGTGCGCCTGCTCCCAGTTCGGCCCGGCCCCCACTTCGGCGAGCAGCGGCACCGCCAGCGGCAGCACCCCCGCCATCTGCCGCGGCAGCTCGGTGCGGACGATCTCGAGCTCGGCCTCGGGCACCTCGAGCACCAGTTCGTCATGCACCTGCAGCACGAGCTTCGAGGCGAGCCCGGCGTCGTCGAGCCAGCCCTGGACCGCGATCATCGCAAGCTTGACGATGTCGGCGGCCGTGCCCTGCAGCGGCGCGTTGATGGCCTGGCGCTCGGCGCCGCCGCGGCGCGGCCCGTTCGGCGAGTTGATCTCCGGCAGCCACAGGCGCCGGCCGAGCACGGTCTCGACGTAGCCCTGTGCCTTGGCCTGGGCGCGGGTGCCGTCCATGTAGCGCTTGACCCCCGGATAGCGGGCGAAGTAGCGCTCGATCCAGTTCTTCGCGGCATCGCGTTCGATGCCGAGCTGGGCGGCAAGGCCGAAGGCGCTCATCCCGTAGATCAGGCCGAAGTTGATGGTCTTCGCATAGCGACGCTGGTCGGCCGAGACCTCGCCCGGCGCGACGCCGAACACCTCGGAGGCGGTCGCCCGGTGGACGTCGAGCCCCTCGCCGAAGGCGCTCAGCAGGTTCGCGTCGCCCGAGAGGTGCGCCATGATCCGCAGCTCGATCTGCGAGTAGTCGGCCGAGACGATCAGGCAGCCGGGCGGCGCGATGAAGGCCTCGCGAATGCGCCGGCCTTCGGCGGTCCGGATCGGGATGTTCTGCAGGTTCGGCTCGTTCGAGCTCAGGCGCCCGGTGATCGCCACCGCCTGCGAATAGCTGGTGTGCACGCGGCCGGTCCGCGGGTTGACCATCTTCGGCAGCTTGTCGGTGTAGGTCGACTTCAGCTTCGAGCAGCTGCGGTACTCGAGCAGGATCTTCGGCAGCGGATAGTCCTCGGCGAGCTTGACGAGCACGTCCTCGTCGGTCGACGGCGCGCCGCTCATCGTCTTCTTGACCACCGGCAGCCCGAGCTTGTCGAACAGGATCTCGCCGAGCTGCTTCGGCGAACCGAGGTTGAACGGCTGACCGGCGGCCTCGTGCGCACGCCGCTCGAGCTCGACCATCCGGGCGCCGAGCTCGTCGGACTGGCGCGCCAGCGCGGCCGCGTCGACCAGCACGCCGTGCCGCTCCATGCGCTGCAGCACCACCGAGGTCGGGATCTCGATGCGACGGTAGATGTCCTCGAGCCTCGCGTCGGCCGACACCTGCGGATACAGAGTCGCGTGCAGCTGCATCGTGACCTCGGCATCCTCGGCCGCGTACTCGGTCGCGCGATCGATCGCCACCTGCTCGAAGCCGATCTGCTTGGCGCCCTTGCCGGCCACCTCCTCGTAGGTGATCGTGCGC
>CAIUGQ010000226.1 GCA_903898725.1 uncultured Burkholderiales bacterium
GAACAGGCGGCCATTTCGCATCGAACGGCGCGGATTGTGCTCTCGCCAAGTGGGCACTGTCCAGCCTGTGGACTCCCGGATGCACGCCGGCGCATGCCGCGACGAGGGGTCGCCCCCGCCGCGCTCACCCGGTGAGGGACACCGCCATCGCCTTCAGGCGACCGATGTCGACCCGCCCGAGCAGCCGGTGCGCGATCTGTCCGTCACGGCCGACGAGGACGGTGAAGGGCAGCGCGCCGGCCTGGTTGCCGAAGCGGCGTGCAAGCTCGCTGCCGCCCATCCCGGCCACGACCAGCGGATACGAAACCGGGTTCTTGGCGGCGAAATCGGCGATCTTGGCAGCGGAATCGACACCGATGCCGACCATGCCCAGACCCTTGGGCGCGAGTTCGGCGTGGAGGGCGGACAGCTCCGGCATCTCCTCGACGCAGGGTGGGCACCAGGTCGCCCAGAAGTTGACGACCAGCGGCCGCCCCCTGAAGCGGCCCAGGTCCAGCGGCTGGCCGGCCGGGTCCGGGAGCGACTGCGCCAGCAGCAGGGCGACGGCCTCGTCGGCCGCCGGCGCAGGCGCCAGCCGTTGCCATCCGACCCAGGCACCCAGCCCGGCCGCCACCGCGGCGAGCCCGCCGCCGATCAGCCAGCCGCGCCGAGGTCCGGACCCCGGCGCGTTCATTCCAGGCCCCCCGGTGTCGCCGCGAGCAGCCGTTCGACGCCTGCGGCGTCGCCGCGCTCGGCCGGCGTGCCGCGCAGCGCGCCCCGCAGGTCGTCCTGCGGATACAGGGAGAGCATCACCGGCTCGCCGCGCCAGACCATCATCAGCGCCTCGACGTCGCGTCGGTTGCCGTCGCCGCGGAAGTGCGGCATCTCCCCGACCTCGAAGTCGAGCCCGTCGTTGAGCAGGCGGATCTCGATGTCCTTGACGTCGTCGTGGAAGAGCTGGAGGTGGATCGGTGCATGTTCGGCGACGATGCCCTTCCACACCGCGCCGGTGAGGTAGGGCTCGTAGTCGGCCAGCTCGCGCATCAGGGCCAGGGCCACCCGGCGCATCCGGGCGACCCGCGCCGCGTGCAGGTCGTCGAAGAGATCGAGGTGTTCCCGCAGCGCCGCGTCGACCTCGGTGTTGTCGGGCATCGCGCCGCGCGGCACGGTGTCGCCGTCGAACAGCATCTGGACGGCCTTGCGCTTGGCGGAGCCGTAGTCGAGCCCGCCGTCGGCGATCAGGCGCGCCGCGGTGGCGGCGATCTCGGTGCGAAGCGGGTCGGGGCGGCCCGACGGCTCGGCGGTGCCGGGCGGGCGCGGCACGGCGGCGGGCGAGGGCGAGACGTCGGAAGGCAGTGCGTCGGACATCGATGCAACGGTCCGTGGGGAGCGCCGGCCCGGACGGGGCGCCGGGCGGTCGGCGACCGAGTGTATCCGATCGGTAGAATCGACCTCATGCACCTGCACATCCTCGGCATCTGCGGCACCTTCATGGGCGGCCTCGCCGCGATCGCCCGCGAGGCGGGACACCGCGTCACCGGCTGCGACGCCAATGTCTACCCGCCGATGAGCGACCAGCTTCGCGCGCTCGGCATCGAGCTGATCGAGGGCTTCGACGCCTCGCAGCTCGAGCTCGCGCCGGACGTCTGGGTCGTCGGCAACGTGGTGACCCGCGGCAATCCGCTGATGGAAGCCATCCTCGATGCCCGCCAGGCCTACATCTCCGGGCCGCAGTGGCTGGCCGAGCACGTGCTCGCCGGCCGCCGGGTGCTGGCGGTCGCCGGCACCCACGGCAAGACCACCACCTCGTCGCTGCTCGCCTGGATCCTCGAGGCCTGCGGCCGCTCGCCGGGCTTCCTGATCGGCGGCGTGCCGGTGGACTTCCCGTTCTCGGCCCGGCTGTCGACGCCGGATGCGCCCTTCGTCATCGAAGCGGACGAGTACGACACCGCCTTCTTCGACAAGCGCTCCAAGTTCGTCCACTACCGCCCGACGACGGCGATCCTGAACAACCTCGAGTTCGATCACGCCGACATCTTTCCCGATCTGGCGGCGATCGAGACCCAATTCCATCATCTGGTGCGTACCGTGCCGCGCAGCGGCCGGCTCGTCGTCAACGGTGCCCAGGCGTCCCTCGGACGGGTGCTGTCGCGAGGATGCTGGAGCGAACACGTCGCGTTCGACACCGATGACGGCTGGCATGCCGAATCGGTCGTCGACGAGGCCGATGCCACGAGCTTCGACGTCTGCCGCGGCGCCGAGCGACTCGGTCGCTGCCGCCTGCCGCTGTCGGGTCGCCACAACCGCTCGAACGCCATCGCCGCGATCGCGGCCGCGGAGCACGAGGGCGTGGCACCGGCCGACGCCATCGCGGCCCTCGGCCGCTTCGGCGGGGTCAAGCGCCGGATGGAGGTGCGCGGC
>CAIUGQ010000227.1 GCA_903898725.1 uncultured Burkholderiales bacterium
CGTGCCGGTGCCGCCCGGACCGAGGCGGCGGCATCCGAGGCCCGCAGCCGCCTGTCGGCCGATCGCGACGCGCTGCAGCAGGCCGTGCGCCGTGCGGCTGCGCTGCGCATCGAGACCGAGCGGTGCGCGCAGCAGGTCCAGCGCGCCAGCGCCGACCGTGCCCGCCTCGAGGCCGAGCTCGCGGAACTCGGCGGGCAGCTCGCCGACCGCGAAGCGGCGATCGCCGAGGAGGGTGCGCGCTTCGAGGCCCTCGACCTCGAGCTCGCCGACCGCCAGGAGGCCACCGAGCTCAAGCGCGCGCAGTGGGAGGACGCGGACGCTGCGCTCACCGATGCGCGCGAAGGCCTGCGAAGCCTCGAGCGCGACGAGCGCGAGGCCGCCTTCTCGGTGCGGGAGATCGAGGCGCGTCGCCAGGCGCTGCGCGAGCAGATCGCCCAGGCACGGCAGAGCATCGAGCAGGGTCTGGCCGAGTCCGAGACGCTCCAGCAGCGGCTCGCCGAGCTGTCCGATGCGGCGGCACGGGCCGGGCTGCAGGACGCGCTCGACGCCCGGGTCAAGGCCGAACAGGGGCTGGCGGAGCTGCGGGCCCGGCTCGACGCGCTGACCGGCACGATGCGCGAGCTCGACGAGACTCGGCTGGGTCACGAGCGTGCCCAGGAGCCGCTGCGCGCACGGCTCACCGATCTGCAGCTCAAGGAGCAGGCGGCCCGGATCGGCGCGGAGCAGTTCGCCGAGCAGCTCGCGCAGGCCGAGGTCGACGAGACCGCGGTGCGCGCGCGCTTCGAGCAGGCGCCGAAGCCGTCCTGGCTGCAGGGCGAGGTCACCCGGCTCACGAACGCGATCGCCGCGCTCGGCGCCGTCAACCTCGCGGCGCTCGACGAACTGACGGTCTCGCGCGAGCGATTCGGCTTCCTGACCGCGCAGTCCGCCGACCTGAACGAGGCGATCGGCACGCTCGAGGATGCGATCCGCAAGATCGACCGCGAGACCCGATCCCTGCTGCAGGACACCTTCGACACCGTCAACCGGCACTTCGGTTCGCTGTTCCCGGAGCTCTTCGGCGGCGGCGAGGCGCGGCTCGTGCTGACCGGCGAGGAGATCCTCGATTCCGGCGTCTCGGTCGTCGCGCAGCCGCCTGGCAAGCGCAACCAGTCGGTGCACCTGCTGTCGGGCGGCGAGAAGGCGCTGACCGCGATCGCGCTGGTGTTCGCGATGTTCCAGCTCAACCCCGCGCCGTTCTGCCTGCTCGACGAGGTCGACGCGCCGCTCGACGACGCGAACACCGAGCGCTACGTGTCGATGGTGAGGCGCATGTCCGATCAGACCCAGTTCCTCTTCATCACCCACAACAAGATCGCGATGGAGCTGGCTCAGCAGCTCGTCGGCGTGACCATGCAGGAGCGGGGCGTCTCGCGGATCGTCGCGGTCGACCTGCAGGCGGCTGCAGGCTTCGCGGAGGCTGCGTGATGGATACCCTCTGGGCGAGCCTGATCGGACTGTTCGTCATCGCGCTGGCGGTGGTGCTGGTGTTCAACCTGCTGCAGGGACGGCAGACCCGCCTGCGCGACGCATGGCGCGACACGCTGGCGGGCGCGGGCAGGCCGCCCGCCGCCGCTCCGCGCGGCGAACCGAGCGTCGGCGGTCACCGAGCCGCTGCGCCCGCGGCCGGAGCGGGCGAACGGGTCGAGCCCTCCTTCGGACCGGCCGACGCCGCGGCGCCCGACGAGC
>CAIUGQ010000228.1 GCA_903898725.1 uncultured Burkholderiales bacterium
GCAGCACGACGGGTCTCCTCCGCATCCCGCGGCGCGGGGCGGCGCTCAGGGTAGCGCAGGCGCAGCCCGCCACGGCACGGTCCGCGCGGCTTGCGGAACAGGGCCGATGACCTGCCGGGTCAACCCGCCGGACCCGACACACCGGACTGCGCACCCGGCTGTGCGTCCGGCGCACCCGGCCGCGCGTCCGGCTGCGCCCCGTCCTGCGCCCTGTCCTGCGCCTCGCGTTCCGGCAGCCGCAGCAGCGGCTGCCCCGCCCGGATCCGCGTGCCGACCCCGATCCCCGCACACGGCTCGAAGCCGCGCGGCGCGAACACGACGATCGTCGAGCCGTGCTCGAACCCGCCCAGCTCCTCGCCCTTGACGACCGGCACCTTGCAGCCGATCTCGTCGGGCCCGAGGTAGCGCAGGTGCAGCCGCAGGTCGATGAACTTCAGGCGGATCGAGGCGACCAGGATCGCCGCGATCGGCACCAGCGCGATCGGATGCCCGCCCTCGCGCAGCCGCGCCCGCAGCACCGCCCGCTCGTTGCGGCAGAACAGGCGCTCGACGCGCGCCAGCGCGATCGGGTTCACGTTCCAGGTGTCGCCGCTCAGGTAGGTCACATGCTCGATCGTGCAGTCGTGCGGCGCGTGGAAGCGGTGGTACATCGCCGAGGTCAGGCGCAGCGTCAGGAAGACGCCGTCGCGAAAGGGCTGCGTGTCCTGCGTCGGCCCGAACAGCTCCTCGATCGAGTACGGATAGCCCTTGGCCTGGAACACCCGGCCGTCGACCACCTGCCCGAAGGCCCCGACGATGCCGTCCGACGGGCTCGCGAGCACCGCCGGATCGGGGTCGAAGGGTCGCGCCCCGGGCACCAGTTCGCGCGTGAAGCACTCGTGCAGGCTGCGGTACTCGACCGGCACCGCATCGCTCAGGTCGAGGTCGGTGAACAGCCGCCACACGCCGATGGACGCGCGGCACACCCATCGGTTGCGGATCCGGCTGAAGCGGCCCATCGCGCGCGTGAGCGCGATCCGGGGCACGCGGTTGGTGAGCAGGAAGTTGAGGTCTTCCTGCATCACGAGGGTCCTCAGCGCACGCAAGGTCATGGACATGTCAATTGAGACTGTTAGAAGAGGCCGACACCACGACGGCCCGCACAGGGACGACAGAGACCCGATGGACGACACCTACACCCTCTCCGCGCTCGCGCTCGGCGCACTCGCCCTCTCGCTGCCGCGCGTCAGGCGCCGCATCGAGCTGTCGCGGGCCAAGCACCGCTCGCTCGCCGGCCACTCCCGGATGGCCAAGCGCGTGGTCGCGCAGATCCCCGGCTATGCGTACGACGAAGCCGGCTTCTTCGGCTCCGATGGGGCCGTACCCGAGGTGCTCGCGCGCCGCCGGGCGGGCTTCGCGCGGCTCGCGGCCACGCTCGCCGAACGCAGCCCGCGCACCCTCGAGGCCACCGCCGCGGCCCGCGAATCGCTGTCGGACCTGCAGTTCACCAGCACCTACCGGGTGCCCTTCCAGTACGGCGCCTACCTGCGCGAGCACCTCGCCACCGGCAGCGTGCTGCGCGCCTCGTCCGGCGTGCAGGTCGAGGACCTCGACGGCAACCGCTTCTACGACCTCACCGGCTCGTACGGCGTGAACGTGCTCGGCTACGACGTGTACAAGGACTGCATCGACGAGGGCGCGGCGCGCGCCCGCGAGCTCGGTCCGGTGCTGGGCGCCTACCACCCCGGCGTGCTGGAGGCGGCGAACCGCATCCGCGCGCTCGCCGGCCTCGACGAGGTGTCCTTCCACATGTCGGGCACGGAAGCGGTCATGCAGGCCGTGCGCCTGGCCCGCTACCACACGCGGCGCACGCACCTCGTGCGCTTCGCGGGCGCCTATCACGGCTGGTGGGAGGACGTGCAGCCCGGCCCGGGCAACCCGCTGCCGCCGCGCGAGACCTACACGCTGCGCGAGGGCGACGAGCGCACGCTGCATGTGCTGCGCACCCGCCGCGACATCGCCTGCGTGCTGGTCAACCCGCTGCAGGCGCTGCATCCGAACTCGCCGGCGCCCGCCGACACCTCGCTGGTCGACAGCGGCCGCGGCGGCGGCGTCGACCGCGCCGCGTACACCGAGTGGCTGCGCCGGCTGCGCGAGGTCTGCACCGAGCGCGGCATCGTGCTGATCCTCGACGAGGTCTTCACCGGCTTCCGGCTCGCGCGACGCGGTGCGCAGGAGTACTTCCGCGTGCGCGCCGACATGGTCGTCTACGGCAAGACCCTCGGCGGCGGGCTGCCGGTGGGCGTGGTGTGCGGCCGGCGCGACCTGATGCGCCGCTGGCGCGACGAACGGCCGGCCGATGTCTGCTTCGCGCGCGGCACCTTCAATTCGCATCCGTACGTGATCGGTGCGATGAATGCCTTTCTCGACCGCTTCGAGCGGCCCGAGGTCCGCGCGCTCTACGACGGCCTCGACGAGCGCTGGAACCGGCGCACCGCGCGGATGAACGCGCGCCTGTCCGAGGCGGGCGTGCCGGTGCGCGTCGCGAACCTCA
>CAIUGQ010000229.1 GCA_903898725.1 uncultured Burkholderiales bacterium
AGCGCCGCCGTCCAGTACAGGTTGGCATGGGTGTGGACCGTGCCCTTGGGGCGGCCGGTCGAGCCCGACGAGTAGAGCCACAGCGCGATGTCGTCGCCGCAGGTGTCGGCAGGCAGCGCGGCGGGCTGCTCGGGCAGCCAGGCCTCGAGGTCCTCGGCGGGCACGGGCGGGTCCGCGGGCAGCGGGGCAGCGCGCGTCGACACCAGCAGCCGGGTCACCTCGTGCGCGGCCTTCGACAGCGCCGGGCCGAGGATCGGGACGAGGGCGGCCGACACGACCGCGGCACGGGCGCGGCTGTGACCGAGCATGTACGCATAGTCGTCGACGGTCAGCAGCGTGTTGACCGCCACCGGCAGCACGCCCGCACGCAGGCAGCCGAGGAAGGCGACCGGCCAGTCGATGTTGTCGTGCATCAGCAGCAGCACGCGTTCCTCGCGGCGCAGGCCGAGCGCGGCGAGGCCGCCGGCGAACCGGGCGACGCGCTCGTCCAGGCCGCCGTAGCTCAGCGTGCCCGAGTCGTCGACGTAGGCGGTCCGGGACGCCCGCGCGGCGTTCAGCGCCGACAGGTGGGCGGCGAAGTTGAACCGGTCGGGCGGCGCGGCGATCGTCATTCGGCAGTCTCCTCGGGCCGCCGGCGGGCCCGGTGGCGTCTGCGGTCACCGTTGACGGCAATCCGCTTCATGAATTGAAGTTACAATGGCGGCAGAGGCCTGTCAAGCACTATAGTGCATGTCTGGGATGGGCTCGGTCGATCGGGAGGTGGCATGGACGAACACGGTCCGGACGGATCGGGTGCGGCGGCGGTGGACGATCCGACGGTGGCGGGCGCGACACCTGCACGGGCGGACGGGCCGGCTGCGGAGCGGGCCGGTGGCCGCGCGGAGCCGCCGCGCGACCCGTTCCTGATCGCGCTCGGCGAACGTGCCCGCTCGCTGCGGGCCCGGCGCGGCATGACGCGCCGCGCGCTGTCGGCGGCGTCTGAGGTGTCGGAGCGCCACCTCGCGAACCTCGAGCTCGGCGTCGGCAACGCATCGATCCTGGTGCTGCGGCAGATCGCGCAGGCGCTCGGTGCGCCGCTGGCCGAGCTGATCGGCGACGAGACCACCGCCAGCCCCGAGTGGCTGCTGATCCGCGACCTGCTGGCCGGGCGCGGCGAGGACGAGCTGCGGCGGGCGCGGCTCGCGCTCGGCGAGCTGTACGGCGAGGCGATCCGCGCCGACGCGCGCGCCGGGCGGATCGCGCTGGTGGGGCTGCGCGGCGCGGGCAAGTCGACCCTCGGCAAGATGCTGGCCGACGCGCTGGACCTGCCCTTCGTCGAGCTGAACCGCGAACTCGAGCGGGTCGCCGGCTGCAGCCTCGACGAGATCCACGGCCTGCTCGGCCCGGCCGCGTACCGTCGCTACGAGCGGCGTGCGCTCGAGGAGACCATCCAGCTCTATCCGGACGCGGTCATCGCGACGCCCGGCGGGATCGTCTCCGACCCGGCCACCTTCAACCTGCTGCTGGCGCACTGCACGACGGTCTGGCTCAAGGCCTCGCCCGAGGAGCACATGCAGCGGGTCGTCGCGCAGGGTGATCTGCGTCCCATGGCGGGCAATCAGGAAGCCATGGACGACCTCAAGCGGATCCTCGCCGGCCGCGCCGCCTTCTACGGCCGGGCGGACCGGCAGGTCGACACCAGCGGCCGCAGTCTCGGGCAGGCGTTCGACGCCTTGCGCGAGGCCGTGCGCGAGGCGAGCGGGCGTTGAGTGTCGAACAGGCATTAAAGTGCCGATTGGTACTTGACGCCCGCCTGGAGTGCAGTATGATGCATGTCATCGAAGCGTCAGCGCCGAAGCGGTCACGGACCGCTGCCCTGCCGCCCGCCGCCACCGGAGACACCCGATGAACGCACCGTTCGCTCCCGAACTCGCCCGCGTCGAATACCAGACCGAGCCGTCCCGCTATCGCCACTGGACCCTGTCGGTCGAGGGCGCGGTCGCCACCCTGGCGATGAACGTCGACGAGGACGCGGGCCTGCGTCCCGGCTACAAGCTCAAGCTCAACAGCTACGACCTGGGTGTCGACATCGAGCTGCACGACGCGCTGAACCGCGTGCGCTTCGAGCACCCGTCGGTGCGCACGGTGGTGGTCACCAGCCTGCGCGAGCGGATCTTCTGCTCGGGCGCGAACATCTTCATGCTCGGCGTCTCGCCGCACGCCTGGAAGGTGAACTTCTGCAAGTTCACCAACGAGACGCGCAACGGCATCGAGGACAGCAGCCGGCACTCGGGCCTGAAGTTCCTCGCCGCGGTCAACGGCGCCTGCGCCGGCGGCGGCTACGAGCTCGCGCTCGCCTGCGACGAGATCCTGCTGGTCGACGACCGCAGCTCCTCGGTGTCGCTGCCCGAGGTGCCGCTGCTCGGCGTGCTGCCCGGCACCGGCGGCCTGACGCGCCTGACCGACAAGCGCCACGTGCGTCACGACCTCGCCGACATCTTCTGCACCACCACCGAGGGCGTGCGCGGCAAGAAGGCGCAGGACTGGCGCCTGGTCGACACCCTCGCCAAGCCCGCCGTCTTCGCGCAGGCGGTGCGCGATCGGGCCGCGGCGCTCGCCGCCTCGAGCGACCGGCCGGCCGGCGCCGCGGGCGTCGTGCTGACCCCGCTCGATCGCACGATCGAGGCCGACGCGCTGCGCTACCCGAACGTCGTCGTCACGATCGACCGCGCCGCGCGCACCGCCACCTTCACGCTGAAGGCGCCCGCCGCGGCGCTGCCGGACACGGTCGAGGCGATCGTCGCGGCCGGCGCCACGTGGTGGCCGCTGGCGATGGCCCGCGAGCTCGACGACGCGATCCTGTCGATGCGCACCAACGAGCTCGAGATCGGCACCTGGCTGCTGAAGACCGAGGGCGACGCGCAGGCGGTGCTCGCCGCCGACGCCACGCTGCTCGCGCACCGCGACCACTGGTTCGTGCGCGAGACCATCGGCCTGCTGCGCCGCACGCTGTCGCGCCTGGACGTCTCCTCGCGCACGCTGTTCGCGCTGATCGAGCCGGGCTCGTGCTTCGCCGGCACCTTCCTCGAGCTGGCGCTGGCCGCCGATCGCACGTACATGCTGGCGCTGCCCGACGAGCCGGCGCGTGCGCCGCGTCTGGTCGCCACCGAGGTGAACTTCGGGCTCTACCCGATGGCCACCGACCAGTCGCGGATCGCCCGCCGCTTCTACGAGGAGGCGCCCGCGATCGATGCGGTCCGCGCCCGAGCGGGCGAGCCGCTCGACGCCGACATGGCGCTCGCGCTCGGCCTGGTGACCTCGGCCCCCGACGACATCGACTGGGCCGACGAGGTCCGCATCGCGATCGAGGAGCGTGCGGCGATGTCGCCGGACGCGCTGACCGGTCTCGAGGCGAACCTTCGCTTCAACGGCCCCGAGACCATGGCCACGCGGATCTTCGGCCGGCTCACCGCCTGGCAGAACTGGATCTTCCAGCGTCCGAACGCGGTCGGCGACAAGGGCGCGCTCAAGCTGTACGGCAAGGGCGAAAAGCCCCAGTTCGACCGCAACCGCGTCTGAGTTTCCGCGTCATACCCGTTTCCAGACACGTCCCACCCGAATCCCCAGGAGCACTCCGATGGCAGGCATCGACTACGCCGAGAAGATCCCGAACAACGTCAACCTGTCCGAGGACAAGACGCTGCAGCGCGCGCTCGAGCACTGGCAGCCGAACTACATCGACTGGTGGAAGGACATGGGCCCGGACGGCTCGCAGGACTTCGACGTCTACCTGCGCACCGCGATCTCGGTGGATCCGCAGGGCTGGGCGCAGTTCGGACACGTGAAGATGCCCGACTACCGCTGGGGCATCTTCCTGAATCCGCGCGAGGCCGACCGCAAGGTCGGCTTCGGCGAGCACAAGGGCGAGGCCGCCTGGCAGGACGTGCCCGGCGAGCACCGCGCGAACCTGCGCCGCATCATCGTCACGCAGGGCGACACCGAGCCCGCCTCGGTCGAGCAGCAGCGCCACCTCGGCCTCACCGCGCCGAGCCAGTACGACCTGCGCAACCTGTTCCAGGTGAACGTCGAGGAAGGCCGCCACCTGTGGGCGATGGTCTACCTGCTGCACAAGCATTTCGGCCGCGACGGCCGCGAGGAGGCCGAGGCCCTGCTCGATCGCCGCTCGGGCGATCAGGACAACCCGCGGATCCTCGGCGCCTTCAACGAGAAGACGCCCGACTGGCTCGCGTTCTACATGTTCACGTACTTCACCGACCGCGACGGCAAGTTCCAGCTGTGCGCGCTCGCCGAGTCCGGCTTCGACCCGCTCGCGCGGACCACGAAGTTCATGCTGACCGAGGAAGCCCACCACATGTTCGTGGGCGAG
>CAIUGQ010000230.1 GCA_903898725.1 uncultured Burkholderiales bacterium
CGTGGCCGCGGCAGCCGGCACCGACGCCCGCCCGCGCCGCGGCGTGCGCGCGATGCTGGTGCTGCGCGACAACCTCGCCAACCGGCGCGCCATCGAGCGGGCGTACCTCAAGGCGCTGGGAGGCGCCCGCCGCGAGGTGCTGATCGCCAATGCCTACTTCTTTCCGGGCCGCCGGTTCAGGCGTGCGCTGCTCGTGGCCGCGCGGCGCGGCGTGCGGGTCAGGCTGCTGCTGCAGGGACGCGCCGAATACGTGCTGCCGCACCTCGCCACCCAGGCGCTGTACGACCCGCTGCTGCGCGCCGGCGTCGAGATCGTCGAGTACCACCGCAGCTTCCTGCACGCGAAGGTCGCGGTGATCGACGACTGGGCGACGGTCGGCTCCTCCAACATCGATCCGTTCTCGCTGCTGCTCGCGCGCGAGGCCAACGTCATGATCGACGACCCCGAGTTCGCGGCGACGCTGCGGGCGAGGCTGCTCGCGTCGATGGCCGAGGGCGGGCGCCCGGTCCTGCCCGACGACTACGCTCGCCGGCCCTGGACGCGTCGTCTCGCCGGCTGGGCCGCGACGCTGATGCTGCGGCTGGGCGTCGCGGTCTCCGGCCACCGGCAGCGCTACTAGGGTAGGGTGCCGCACCGATGCCCGCGAACTACGCACGATTCCTCACCGGTCGCGACCGAAGCGTGCAGGCCAACCGCCAGCTCGGCTTCGCGCTCGCCTTCGTCGCGGGCGGCATCAACGCGGGCGGCTTCCTCGCGGTCCGGCAGTACACCTCGCACGTGACCGGCATGGTCTCGTCGCTGGCCGACAACCTCGCGCTCGGCGAGTTCGCGCTGGTCGTCGACGCGGCGGTCGGCGTGCTCGCGTTCCTGCTCGGCGCGATGTCGTGCGCGCTGCTGGTGAACTTCGCG
This sequence comes from uncultured Burkholderiales bacterium, assembly GCA_903898725.1. Lineage (GTDB taxonomy): Bacteria > Pseudomonadota > Gammaproteobacteria > Burkholderiales > Burkholderiaceae_E > UBA4615. The sequence goes on from CAIUGQ010000230.1 coordinate 910, forward strand.
CGGCGCCGCCGGATGGCGAGCGAGTACGCGCTGCCGCTGATGCTCGAGGCGCTGCTGATCCTGCTGTTCGGGCTGATGGGCGCTCGCCTGGCCGCCTTCGAGGGCCTGCTGGTGCCGTTCACGATCGTGCTGCTGTGCTTCGTGATGGGCCTGCAGAACGCGGTGGTGACCAAGCTGTCGGGCGGCGTCGTGCGCACCACCCACCTGACCGGTACCGTGACCGACCTGGGCATCGAGCTCGGCAAGCTGCTGTACTGGAACCGCGACCGCGAGGCCGCGCGCCTCGTGCGGGCCGACCGCGACCGGATCCTCGTGCTGGCCGGGCTGCTCGGCGCCTTCCTCGCCGGCGCCGTCGCCGGCGCGTTCGGCTTCAAGCTCGCCGGCTACGTGTCGACGGTGCCGCTGGCGATCGTCCTGATCCTGCTCGCGGTCGTGCCGGTGGTCGACGACCTGCGGCGGGCGGCGCGGTCGCACCGGAGCTGAGCCGGTGAGCGCCGCATCGTCCCGGCCGCTGCTCGAGCGCCGCCCCGAGGGCCTGTACTGCGCGGCCGGCGACTTCTTCGTCGACCCGTGGCGGCCGGTGGCGCGTGCGGTCATCACGCATGCGCACGCCGACCATGCGCGGCCCGGCCACGGCGCCTACCTCGCGGCGGCACCCGCCGAGGGCGTGCTGCGCGCGCGCCTGGGCGCGGGCATCGCCCTGCAGGCGCTCGCCTACGGCGAGGCGGTCGAGGTCAACGGCGTGCGGGTCTCGCTGCATCCGGCCGGCCACGTGCTCGGCTCGGCGCAGGTGCGTCTGGCGCACCGCGGCGAGGTCTGGGTCGTCAGCGGCGACTACAAGGTCGAGCCCGACCCGACCTGCGCGCCCTTCGAGCCGGTGCGCTGCCACACCTTCGTCACCGAATCGACCTTCGGACTGCCGATCTACCGCTGGGCACCGGCGCGCGAGACCTTCGCCGGCATCGACGCCTGGTGGCGCGCGAACGCGGCCGCGGGGCGGGCGAGCGTGCTGTTCTGCTACGCCTTCGGCAAGGCGCAGCGCATCCTCGCCGGGGTCGATGCCTCGATCGGGCCGATCGTCTGCCACGGCGCGGTCGAGCCGCTGAACCGCGCCTACCGTGCGGCCGGGGTGGCGCTGCCGCCGACCTCGCTGGTCACCGAGGTCGCCGACCGGCGCTCGCTCGCCGGCGCGCTGGTGCTGGCGCCGCCCTCGGCCGGCGGCTCGACCTGGATGCGCCGCTTCCCCGACCCGAGCGATGCGTTCGCCAGCGGCTGGATGGCGGTGCGCGGGGCGCGGCGCCGCCGTGCGGTCGACCGCGGCTTCGTGCTGTCCGACCACGCCGACTGGCCGGGGCTGCACGCGGCGATCGGGGCGAGCGGCGCCGAGCGGGTGTTCGTCACCCACGGCTACGTGCCGGTGATGGTGCGCTGGCTCGAGTCGCAGGGGCTCGACGCGCAGTCGTTCGAGACCGAGTTCGGCGGGGAGGAGGGCGACGGGGACGCGGGGCCGGTGGGGGCCGCCCCGTGAAGGCCTTCGCCGAGCTCTACACCGAGCTAGACGCCTCGACCTCCACGCTGCACACGGTCGACGCGCTCGAGCGCTACCTGCGGCGCGCGCCGCCGGCCGACGCGGCCTGGGCGGTCTACGTGCTGGCCGGCGGCAAGCCGCGCCAGGCGGTGCCCTCGCGGCTGATGCGCGAGGCCGCGCAGGAAGCGGCCGGCCTGCCCGACTGGCTGTTCGAGGAGAGCTACCAGGCGGTGGGCGACCTCGCCGAGACGATCGCGCACCTGCTGCCCGAGGCGCCCGTGGCCGAGGACGTGGGGCTGTCGGTCTGGATGGGCGAGCGCCTGCCCTCGCTGCGGGGCGCGGCACCCGAGGACGCCCGCGCGACGCTGCGCGCCTGGTGGGCGGGCCTCGACTGGAACGGTCGCTTCGTGCTGTCGAAGCTCATCACCGGCGGCTTTCGGGTCGGCGTCTCGCGGCTGCTGGTGCTGCGCGCGATCGCGCGGGTCTCGGGGCTCGACGAGAAGCTGCTCGCGCAGCGGATGATCGGCTGGACCGACGCGCGCGCCGCGCCCGAAGCCGCCCGCTTCCTCGCGCTGGTGGCGCCCGCCGACCCCTCGGCGCCGACCGACCCGGCGCTTGCCGGCCATCCGTATCCGTTCTTCCTCGCCCATCCGCTGCAGGCCGATCCGGCGACGCTCGGTGCGCCCGGGGACTGGCTGGTCGAGTGGAAGTGGGACGGCATCCGCGCGCAGCTCGTGCTGCGTGCCGGCGGCTGCTGGCTGTGGTCGCGCGGCGAGGAGCTGGTGACCGAGCGCTTCCCCGAGATCGAGCGCGCCGGGCGCATGCTCGCGGCGGCGGTCGACGCCGACGGCACGGGCCTCGTGCTCGACGGCGAGGTGCTCGCCTGGGAGGCCGCCGCCGGCGCGCCGATGCCCTTCGCGGCGCTCCAGAAGCGCGTGACGCGCAAGACGCTCACCGCCGCCGTGCTGCGCGCATCGCCCGCCGCCTTCGTCGCCTACGACCTGCTCGAGCGCGACGGCGAGGACTGGCGCGCCCGGCCTCAGGCCGAGCGGCGCGCCGCGCTCGAGGCGATCGTCGGACGCGCCGCGGTGCCGGGCCTGATGGTCTCGCCGCGCGTCGAGGCCGCCGACTGGCCCGCGCTCGCGGCGCTGCGCCAGACCTCGCGCGAGCGCGGGGTCGAGGGCTTCATGCTCAAGCGCGCGAGCGCGCCGTACGGCATCGGCCGCACGAAGGCCGAGGGCAGCGGCGACTGGTGGAAGTGGAAGGTCGAGCCGTTCACCATCGATGCGGTGCTGGTCTACGCACAGCGCGGCCATGGCCGGCGCGCGAGCCTGTATACCGACTACACCTTCGCGGTGTGGGACCGGCCCGCCGATCCGGCGGACTCGGCCGACTCTGCCGACCCGCCGACGCGCGCGCTGCTGCCCTTCGCCAAGGCCTACTCGGGCCTCACCGATGAGGAGATCCGCCGGGTCGACGCGGTGATCCGCCGCACCACCGTCGAGAAGTTCGGACCGGTCAGGAGCGTCACCCCCACCCTGGTCTTCGAGCTGGGCTTCGAGGGCATCGCGCGCTCGCCGCGTCACAAGTCGGGCATCGCGGTGCGCTTCCCGCGGATGCTGCGCTGGCGCACCGACAAGCCGGTCGCCGAGGCCGATACCATCGACGCGCTGCGGGCGCTGCTGGGCGGCGCGGTGCCGCCCCTCGAGGGCGGTTCCGCCGACGGCCCCGCGGCAGGCGACGGCGACGATGCATCGGGTATGCTCGATCCCGGAGACGCCGGCTCGCCCGGCCCGTGACGACACCCCCTGCGAGACGCCCCGCCGTGTCCCAGAGCGACGCTGCCGCCGTGGCCGACGAGCCCCTGCCGCACTGCCCCGCCTTCCCGTTCCGCCGCGACGACCCGCTGTCGCCGCCGGCGGCGTACGCGCGGGCCCGCGAGGCCGAGCCGATGCTGCGCGTCACGCTGTGGAACGGGTCGCAGGCCTGGCTCGTCACCCGCCACGAGCACGTGCGCGCGATCCTCGCCGACGACGCGCGGTTCTCGGGGCGCTTCGGGCAGGACGGCTTCCCGACCGTGACCGAAGCGCGCGTCGCGGTCGATCGCGGCGAGCGCGCCTTCGTCGGCATGGACAACCCGGAGCACGACCGCTACCGGCGGATGCTGACGCAGGAGTTCAGCGTGCCGCGGATGCGTGCGCTCGAGCCCGAGATCGCGCGGCTGGCCGAGTCGCTGATCGACGGCATGATCGCCGCCGGTCCGCCGCAGGACCTGGTGCAGACCCTCGCGGTGCCGTTTCCCTCGCTGGTGATGTCGGCGCTGTTCGGCTCGCCGTACGAGGACCACCGCTTCATCATCGACTGCGCGGTGGCGCGCCACGGTCTGACGCAGTCGGTGGACACGGCGAACGCGAAGGCGCGCGAGCTCGTCGACTACGTGCGCCGGCTGATCGACGCGAAGGCGGCCGCGCCCGGCGAGGACCTGCTCTCGCGCGTGCTGAATGCCCACGTGCACCCGGGCCGGATGACGCGCGACGAGCTCGCCGAGATCGGCGCGATGATCCTGCGCGCCGGCCACGACACCACGACCAACCTCGTCGCGATGGGCACGCTGCTGCTGCTGCGCGACGACGCGCAGCGCGCGCGGCTCGCCGCCGACCCGGCGGGCATTCCGCGCGCCGTCGAGGAACTGCTGCGGCTGGTGAGCCCGGTGCAGTTCTCGCCGCGGCGCGTGGCCCGCGTCGATGTCGAGATCGGCGGCGTGACGGTGCGTGCCGGCGACGGCCTGTTCCTGCTGCTCGGCTCGGCCAACCGCGATGCCGCGGTGTTCCCTGATCCGGATGGGCTCGACGTCGGTCGCGACGCCGCGCGCCATCTGGCGTTCGGCTTCGGCATCCACCAGTGCCTCGGGCAGACGCTCGCGCGCATCGAGCTGCGGATCGTGTTCGAGACGATCCTGCGGCGGCTGCCGGCGCTGCGGCTCGCGGTGCCGGCCGATGCGCTGCGCTTCAAGGACGACATGCAGATCTACGGCGTTCACGCGCTGCCGGTGGCCTGGTGAGCGCAGGCGCCGTCCGCGTGAAGGTCGACGAGCACCGCTGCGTGGGCGCCGGGCAGTGCGCCTGGATCGCGCCGAAGGTGTTCGACCAGCGGGCGTCCGACGGCATCGTGATGCTGCTGCAGCCGCATCCCGGGCCCGAGGACCTGCCCTGGGTGCGCGAGGCGGTCGAGCGGTGTCCGGCGCGCGCGATCACCCTCGAACACGACGACATCGAACACGACGACATCGAACAAGACGGCATCGAACACCCCGCACAAGGAGACCCACGATGAACAAGCGACAGTCCCTCAAGCTCCTCGCCGGCGCCGCACTCGCGGCGGTGGCGCACGGCGCGGCCGCCCAGGCCTATCCGAGCAAGCCGATCCGGCTGGTGATCCCGTTCACGCCCGGCGGCGGCACCGACTTCGTGTCGCGTACCGTCGGCAACAAGCTCGCCGAGTCGCTCGGCTGGCAGGTCGTGCTGGAGAACAAGCCCGGCGCGGCCGGCAACATCGCGATCGAGCAGACCTCGAAGGCCGCGCCCGACGGCTACACCATCGTCATGGGCCAGTCGGACAACATGATGCTCGGGCCGTGGCTGTACCCGAACGTCGGCTACGACTCGGTCAAGAGCTTCGTGCCGATCGTGCAGGTCTCGGTCGCCCCGATGGTGATCGCCGCGGCCATCGGCTCGAAGATCACCGGCCCCGCCGAGCTGATCGCCGCCGGCCGCGCCGGCAACGGCATCACCTGGGCGACCGCCGGCAACGGCAGCCTCGGCCACCTGTTCGGCGAGCAGCTGCGTCAGGCCACCGGCATGAAGCTCACGCAGGTGCACTACAAGGGCGCCGCGCCCGCGATCACCGACGTGATCGGCGGGTCGGTCGACGTCACGATCCTCTCGAGCGGCTCGGTGCTGCCGCAGATCAAGGGCGGCAAGCTGCGCCCGGTCGCGGTCACCACCGGCAAGCGCTCGCCGGTGCTGCCCGACACCCAGACGATCGAGGAAGCGGGCCTCAAGGGCGTCGACGTCAGCATCTGGCTGGGGCTGTTCGCCCCGGTGGGCACGCCGCCCGAGATCGTCGCGAAGCTCAACGCCGAGGTGAACAAGGTGCTGCAGGCGCCCGACGTCCGCGAGAAGCTCGCTGCGCAGGGCATCGCGCCGGCCGGCGGCACCTCCGAGCAGTTCGCGGCCTTCGTGCGCGAGGACTACGCGCGCTGGGGCAAGGTGGTCAAGGAGTCGGGCGTCAAGGCCGAGTGAGTGGCATGAGGATCGAGTCGGTCGAGTTCTTCTACCTGTCGATGCCGGTGGTGACCACCGAGGCAGACGGCAGCCAGGACGCGCTGCTGGTGCGGGTGCGTGGAGGCGGGTTCGAGGGCTTCGGCGAATGCGAGGCGGCGCCGCTGCCCTCGATCGCGGCCTTCGTCTGCCCGATGTCGCACGGGGTGTGCCGGCCGGTGGGCGCGTCGGTGCTCGGGCGCGAGCTGCGCGGGCCCGAGGACATCGCGCGGATGGCGGCCGACGTGGCCTACGACAGCATGGACCTGCTGCAGGCCGCGCACACCTGGTCGGGCGTGGAGATCGCGCTGTGGGACCTGCTCGGGCGCGCGCGGGGCGAGCCGGTCTGGCGGCTGCTGGGGTACGACCGCTCGACGCGGCGCACGCCCTACGCGTCGGTGCTCTTCGGCGACACGCCGCAGCACACCCTCGAGCGGGCGCGCGCGGCCCGCGCGCGCGGGTTCCGCGCGGCGAAGTTCGGCTGGGGACCGATCGGCCGCGGCGCGGCGGCGGCGGACGCGGACCACTTCGTGGCCGCGCGCGAGGGGCTCGGTCCGGACGGCGTGCTGCTGGTCGACGTCGGCCAGGTGTTCGGCGAGGACGTCGGCCGCGCGGCCGAGCGGCTGCCGGCGCTCGAGGCCGCGGGTGCGACCTGGCTCGAGGAGCCCTTCGCCGCGTCGGCCTACGAGGCCTATGCGGCCCTCGCGGCGCGCGGCTCGCCGGTCCGCACCGCCGGCGGCGAAGGCGCGCACGAGCTCGCCATGGCCCGCCACCTGATGGACTTCGGCCGCGTGGGCTTCGTGCAGATCGACACCGGCCGCATCGGCGGCATCGGGCCGGCGAAGCAGGTCGCCGACCTCGCGGTCGCGCGTGGCGTGACCTACGTGAACCACACCTTCACCACGCACCTCGCGCTGTCGGCGTCGCTGCAGCCGTATGCGGGGCACGCCGCGCTCGCGATCTGCGAGTACCCGGCCGAGCCCAAGCCGCTCGCCGTCGAGCTGACCGCGAACCGCCTCGAGCGCGACGCCGAGGGCACGATCGCCGCGCCCGACGCGCCGGGGCTGGGCGTCGCGATCGACGGCGATGCGGTGAAGCGTTACCTCGTCGACGCGGAGATCTCGGTCGGCGGACGCGTGCTGTACCGGACGCCGGCCTGGGGCTCGTGATCCGCGCGCTC
>CAIUGQ010000231.1 GCA_903898725.1 uncultured Burkholderiales bacterium
ACCACGAGCAGCCGGAAGTCCGTTTCGGGGTGATGCGCGCGCAGCCAGGCGAGCACCTCGAGGATGAAGTCGATGCGGCGGATCACGTCGACCGCGCCGAGGTATCCGAGCATCACGCGGCCCGGCACCGGCTCGCGCGCCGGCGGCTCGAAGGCGGCGACCATCGCCGGATCGAAGCCCATCGGGACCGGCGTCATCGGCGCGCAGCGCGGCGCCTTCGAGGCGACCATGCGCGCCATCGCGGGGCTCTGAACGAACAGGTGCGCCACCCTCGGCGCGATCCAGCGATACAGCAGCCAGCCGGTGAGGCGCGCGCGCAGCCCCAGGCCGATCCGGAACAGCCGGCCGCGCGTGGCCATGCCGGCACGGACCGCGTCCTCCTCGGCGAACGGGAACGACATCCAGTAGAAGACCTTGCGCCGGGGCACCAGCAGCAGCGCGATCGCGGCCGTCAGCATCTTGTCGCGCACGATCACCGCGTCGTACCCGTCGGCGCCGCGCAGCAGACGCAGGTCCAGCGAGATCAGGCGCCAGGCGCGAACGAACGGCCCGTGGGGATCGGGTTCGGTGATCTCGCGGCCCCCCTCCCAGTCGCCTGAAGGCGGGCCGTCGGCCCGCCGCACGCCGGCGATGTCGGTGACCACGCCACGTTCGCGCAGCTTGCGACCGAACAGCACGCGCACGTCGGGCCGCGTGGCCGGCAGGAAGTCGCGGACCAGGAAGAGCAGCTTCATCGCGCCGCCGCAACGGCCCGGCCGCGGCCAGGCTCGGACATCAGTGGTCGAGGAGCACGGTGCCGACGACGGTGACCGTCGCCGACTTCAGGCCCTTCACGAGCTGAGAGACGGTGTCGAGCGGCGTGTGATCCTGGCGGACCACCACCACCGCGCCGCCGCACTGCGCCGCCGTGACCTTCGCGTCGGGGCCTTCGGAGGCCGCCGGCGTGTCGACGATGACGACGTCGAACTGGCGCTCGCAATGCTCGAGCAGCGCCTGGAACGCCGGCCGCGCGAGCAGGTCGCCCGCATTGGGCGCCGCACCGCCGCTGGCGATGAGCGCCAGGTTGCGGATGCCCGGCGCCGCGTGGATCGAGGGCAGCGCCACACGACCCGACAGGAAGGCCGCGAGACCGCCCGCATTGCCCGCACCGAACAGCTCGTGCAGCCGGCCGCCGCGCATGTCGGCGTCGATCAGCAGCGTGCGCGCGCCGCCCTGGGCGAAGGTGACCGCGAGGTTGGAGGCGACGAACGATCGCCCGTCGCCCGACTGCGGGCTGAGGATGGCGATGGCGCGGCGTCCGCTGCTGCCGTTGAGCCAGCGCAGCTGGATCTCGTTGCGGATCTCGCGCAGGTCGTCGATGGCCGGGTCGTGCGCATCGAACGCGACGATGACCTCGCGCGACAGCGCGACCGCGGTGTTCCCGACGACGACCGGATAGTCGAACTGGTAGCCGAGCGCCTGCTCGAGCTGCGCGCGGGACAGCAGCCCGAGGGCCACCGCCGCCTCGCCGAACGGCATCCGCTTCTGCGCGGCATGCTCGAGCACCCGCTCGACCTGATCCTGGGTCAGCAGACCCGCCTCGAGCAGCACCGCCCCGATCGGGCGGCTGCGCCCGGTCGGATCGATCGGCACGGCGAGGGACGAGGACGGCGTTCCGGCGGCAGCGAACGGTGCAGGCGCCGAGGCGGAGACGGGAATCGAGGCCGGGGTTGCCGACCCGGCGTCGCTCCCTGCCGGTGCGCCGGCGGCCGACGGCGCCCCCGACATCGAGGTGCCGGCGGCCCCCCCTTCGGGCCTGAGCTCGGGCGGAGGCATGGCGGCCATGGCGTCAGCCCGCCGCGCCGTAGGACGAGACGTCGGAAGCGTTGCGACGCGGGCCGCCCTTGCGCCATCCCGGACGACGGTCCTTGATGTTGCGCTTCGGCACACGCCGCACGGCGCCCAGCATCGGCACGTCGACCGCGACCAGATCCTGGGTGCCGCGCACCTTGCGGTTCATCGCCTCGAGGGCCATCGCGGTGGCGGTACCGAGCAGCGCGCCCAGCACCAGCGACACGGCGAGCCACAGCTCGGGCGCCGGACCCGACGGACGCACCGGCACCTCGGCGGGGCTGATGACGCTCACGTTGCTGTTGCCGACCCGGCTCTCGAGGGTGGTCTGGCTCAGGCGGGCCTGCACCGCGTCGTAGGCCTTCTGCGCGTTCTCGACGTCGCGCTCGTACAGCGCGAGTTCGCTGCGGGTCTGGCGCAGCGCCAGCACCTTGGCGCGCTGCGCCGCGAGCGAGCCCTCGAGTTCGCCGAGCCGCCCGGCGTTGACCTGGGCGGTACGCGACAGCGAATCGGTCACCGAGGCAGCCTCGGACTCGATGCGGGCACGCACCGACTCGAGCTCCTGCTGCAGGCGGACGATCTCCGGATGCTGCGAGCCGAGCACGGCCGAGCGCTCGCGCAGTCGCGCGTCGAGCCGGGCCTGGTCGGTCTTGAGGGTCTGGATCAGCGGGCTCTGCATCACCTCGGCGACCGAGCCGCCGCTGGACGTGCCCTGGCGGGCCGACTCGCCGCGACGGCGGCTGTCGATCGACTGGGCCTGCAGCGTGGTCACCTGGGACGACAGCTCGTTCAGGCGGGCGGTCTCGACGTCGAGGCGCTCGTCGGCGGAGGTGATGCCCTTGGTGCGCTGGAAGGCGCCGAGCTTGCGCTGGGCTTCCTCGAGCTCGGTGCGCAGCTCGCGGCTCTGCGATTCGAAGAACTCGCGCGACTTCGCCGCCGGGTCCGTCTTCACGCGGATGCTGGTCTCGATGTAGGCCTGGGCGACGGCGTTGACCACCTTCGCGGCGCGATCGGGATCGGTGTCGGTGTAGACCACGTCGATCACGCTCGAGTCGCGGGCCGGCTTGACCGACAGCCCTTTCTGGATCCCTTCGGCCGCCTTGAGCTTGGCCGCCTCGACGGCCGCCGCGTCCTTGCCCTCGGGCACCAGCTTGAGCATCTCGACCACGCGCACCGCGACGCGCTGGCTGGTCACGATGTCGACCTGGGTCGCGATGTAGCCCTGCACGAAGCCGGGGTTCGCCGCCTGGCCGGTGGTGACGTCGGAGGCGCGCACGTCGACCAGCACCGCAGTCGTCGCCTTGTAGCGCTTGGCCATCGACGAGGTGCCGATCATCACCACGGCGACGACCCCGACGAAGATCGCCGCGATCAGCATCCAGCGGGCACGCAGGATGGAGAGGAACTGTTTCATGTTCATGATGGGGGCTCGGTGTCTCGCGTGGTCCGGGTTCAGAACACGCTTTCGCGGATGAACACGAGGTCGTCGGGGCGGATCGGGTCCTCGAGCTTGGGCTCGAGCACCTGCACCGACTTGCCGCCGTAGCGGCGATGCAGTCGAACGCTTCGGTCGGTGCCGCGCAGGGTCAGGCCGCCGCCCTTGGCGATGGCCTGCGCCAGCGTCATGCCGCGCTCGAGCGTGTACATGCCGGGCCGGTTGACCTGACCGTAGATGTAGAAGTTCGGCGCGCGGTTCACGTACAGCACGTCGCCGGCGACGAGGCCGGGATCCTTGCTCACGTCACCCGAGGCGAACAGGTCGACGAGGTCGACCTCGACGCGCTGCGAGGAGCCGCCACGACGGGTGATCAGCACCACCTCGTCGGCGCCGGTGGGCGCGACGCCGCCGGCCAGCGACAGCACCTCGGACAGGCGCATGCCGGTCGTCTCGAGGGGGTAGCGGCCCGGCTTGTTGACGTTGCCGAGCACGGACACCTGCTGGCTGCGGAACTGGACGATGTTGACCGTCACCTGCGGGTTCTGCAGGAAGTTGCCGCTCTTGAGCCGGTCGGAGATCAGCCGCTCGACCGCGGTGGGCGAGAGCCCGCCGATGCGCAGCGCGCCCAGCAGCGGGTAGGAGATGACGCCGCTCTCCGACACACGGGCCTCGACGGTCAGGTCGGGGTTCTGGAAGACCTGCACGCGGATCACGTCGCCGGCGCCGACGACGTAGTCGTCGCGCTGCTGCAGGGATTGCGGGGCCGCCGCCGCGTCGCGCTGCTGGGCGGTGGCCAGCCATGGCGACACGCACAGCGCGAGCAGGATCAGGAACCGGGAGAGGAGCGAGGAGGTTTGCATGGTTCGATCACCTTCCGACACGTCGCACGGGGCGCATGGGGACGACCTTCTTCGAGGGGAGAACCGAAGTTTAGACCACGGCAGGGACCCCCGTCGTGAAGCACCGCACAGACCGCTCGCGATGCCGCCACGACGGATGTGTCGTGCCTCGGGCAGGCGCGGGCGCACCGTCCTCGGCCCCCGGCTGACGTTTCGACCGGACGGGGCCGCAAAGACGCGACACCCGCGCCGGCGGGGCCGGAGCGGGTGTCTGGATGCAGCGTCGATGCGGACCCTCGGACGGGCCGGCGGCGGCCCGGTCGAGGCGGATGCCTACAGCAGCGTGTAGTGGGGCACCCACAACAGCACGGTGCGCGACGCCGAGGCGAACTGCGCCGCCGCGGTCTTCGCCGTCGCGTTGCTCGACACCGAATCGCCCGAGCCCGTGGCGATCGAGCCGTCGGTGTAGGCGTTGCGCACCGGCGTCGGGACGTTGACGTAACGGTTCGACACGACCTCGGTGCCGTCGGCCTTCGCGATGCCGGCGCCCGGCGCGTTGATGATCACGTTGTTGTGCAGACGGCCGTTGCGCGGCTGCGTGTCGGTGTTGTTGACGTGGTCGCCGATCGCGAACTTCTGGTAGAAGCCGTTGCCGCCCACCAGCACGTTGAGGAAGTCGAGCCCGTAGTTGTCGAGGCCGGAGCGGTACATCTGCGAGCGCAGCTCGCCGAGCCAGGTGTCGTTCGGATTGATGAACCGGGCGCCCTGCGCGAGCTTGTTGTTGTCGATCATGATGTTGCCGAACCGACGGATCGCGAAGTTCGTGTTGTTCTGCACGCCCTGGCCTTCGTTCTCGGCGCAGAGGTTGAAGTACACGGTGGTCCAGCCGGTGTTGTCGTCCAGGCCGATGCCCACGCCCTCGGTCATCCACTCGTCCCAGACCGTCTGGCGGCAGCACGAGTTGTAGCGCACGACGATGTTCTGGCAGCGCAGCCCCGCGTCGCTCGAGAACAGCTCGATGCCGCGCCCGTAGCGGGTCGGGTCCGAGGCCGTGCGGCCGCCGTCGCGCGAGCCGTTCTCGCTGCAGCGGTTGTGCTCGATCGTCACGTCGCCCATCTTCGGCGCCTGCACCCGGTTGAAGTGGATGCCCATGGCGTTGCGGCTGACGTCGTTCGAGACGAGCTTGACGTTGCTCCAGGTGTCGGCCGGATGCGGGGTCCACGCCTGCAGCGCGAGCCCGACGTAGCGGTTGTCGCTGAAGTTGTTCCGGTAGATCAGGACATCCTTCATGTTCGAGGCACGGAAGCCGTAGCCGCTGTTGCCGTCGGTGCCGCTGACGTTGAAGCGCGCGGTGTTGCCGCCGAACTCGGAGCTGGTGAGCAGCGCGGTGCCCGAATACGGGGCCCAGCGGATGCCGTGCTCGCCGTTGGAGTTCGCCACGCAGCGATACATCTTCAGGCCGGTCATCGGCGCGGTGTTCGCCTCGACCGAGATGCCGTCGCGCGGGTTCGAGTTCGCGCGGCAGCCGTCGACCGTCAGCGCGGTCGATTCGTAGAAGATCATGCCCCGCTGCGGCATGGCGTCGGCCACGCAGTTCTTGATCAGCAGGTTCGAGCCGCGGTCCACGCGCAGGCCCGCCTCGCCGCTCGCGCCGACGACCTTCAGGCCGTCGATGCAGACCCATGCGCTGTCCATCACGCGGATGCCGATGCCGGCACCGGCGGCATCGACGGTGGCCGCGCCGGCCGCCGACACCCGATTGCCGTTGGCCGGGTCGTAGACACCGATGACCAGGGGCGAACCCTGCGAGGCCGTGACGTTCTGCACGAGGATCGCGCCGCGCAGGGTCGAGCCCTGGCGGATCAGCACTTCGGTGCCGGCGGTCAGTGCCACGCCCGACAGCGAGTTGCGCGGGCTCGAGACCGTGCCCGAGCCGCCGGCGGCCGCCGACGGATCGACATAGACCTTGCGCGACGCGGTGTAGCCGGCGGTCACGCCCGGCAGGGCCTTGCCCGCGATCAGCACGCCGAGCAGCGACTCGATGACGCTGATGTAGTCGCGGCCGACCGAGGTCCAGGTGCTGCCGTTGCTGCGCTGGTAGGTGCCGCCGTCGAGGTCGGACACGAACACGTATTCGCCGGGCAGCGACGCGGCACGCGGACGGGCCGCGAGGGTCACGGTCGTGACCGCCTCGAGCGGCGCGTTCGACGGCAGGTTGACCCACTTCGTGCCGGTCGAGACCTGGTGGCGCTGCGTGGTCGCGTTGTAGATGACCGAATGCGCCATCGTCGAGGCGGCCGGGCGGGTGCCGTCGTTGTAGCGCGGAGCGTTGGCTTCGAAGATCTGGCTGCCGCTGCCCGAGTAGTTCACCGGGCGCGTCATGATGTCCATCGTCGGCGTGCCCTTGGGCTCGACCGCGACGTCGTCCACCACCGGCGCGTTCGCTGCGGTGGCCTCGGAGGTGCTGCCCACCGGCTTGGAGATCGCGACGGCCGACGGCGCGGCATCGGCGGCCGGGAGGTCGGCGGCGGGCGTGGCGGCGGCGGTATCGCCGGTCTTCAGGTCGGAACATCCGGCGAGCGCCAGCATCCCGGCCGACGCGCCGCCGGTGAACAGGAGTCGTCGACGCATCGGCGAATGCGCCACACGGGCCAGTGTCGGTGCGGCGTTCGCAGCACGGGCATCGTCGAGTCGGTTGCGCGTATCGATCATTCGGGACTCCTTCGGGCTTGCGTGGAGCGGGGATGCGAAAAGCACATCTCGGCCGCGGCCACTGTGAACTACGTCACGACCCTACCGGCGCTTGAGTTCCCCGGGCACCCGGGATGGCACCGACGGCCCCTCTCGCCCGATCGGCGGGCAGGAAGAGATCCCTCGAAAAGCGGTTGCTGCGGGAAACCGAAAACCCCGAGACCCGCATGGATAGACGATCTCCGGTCACACGTGTCCGGAGCGCGGCCGACCGCCCGTCGGGTGATCGGAGCCGCTCGGGCCGCAGGGCGCGACCCGTGATGCCGGTCGGTGCGCCCGCCTGGGGCGCGCCGACCTCTGAACGCCGTCAGAAGTACGAGCGGACGCCCAGACCGAGCACGTTGTCGGTGAACTCGTAGACCGCGTAGTTCGAACCGCGCTTGAGGCTCCAGAAGTAGCCGTTCAGATAGATGTTCCGCGCGAACTCGTAGCGGGCCTCGAGCCCCCAGCGGGTGAGCGTGTCGCGCCGCGCCGGGTTGCCGCTGATCACGAAGCCCGGATCGCCGTCGTACAGGCGCCGCTCCCACGACAGCGTCGGGACCAGCGTCGTGCGACCGCTGATGCGGATCTGCGGATCGAACGCGATTCGCTGGATCTCGACCCAGCTCGCGTTCAGCGAGGTGTCCGGGATGATGTCGCGCACGAGGTTCAGGCGCATGCGGACCGCACCCGACCACTGCCAGTCGGCGAGCACGCCGAGGGTCAGGCCGGTGAAGTTGCGCTCCGGCACGTTGGCGTAGTCACGGCGGGTCCAGCCGGCGGTGCCGGTGACGCTGGTGTCGAACGTCGGCTTGTAGGTCAGCCGGCCGAGCAGCGCATCCTGCTTGAAGTTGTTGTCGACGCCGCCCGGCAGCACGTTGCCGTTGGAGTCGAGCACCTGCCGGTTCGGGTAGTCGCCGTCGGTGCGACGGTAGAAGAAGTCGATGTCCGTCGCGTTGCCCGGCTCGTAGCGCAGGCCGGTCTCGTAGGCGAAGAACGTGTAGTCGTTCTGACGCGAGATGGTGCCGGAGTTGTCGAGCGCGGACTGATCGATCGCGCCGAACAGGCTCCACGAGGGCGTCATGCGAAAACCGGCCAGACCGCGCAGGAAGCGGCGGTTCTCGAGGTTCTCGACCGCGGTCAGCGACGAGTCGAACGGCGTGCGCAGGCGCGAGAGCCGGCCTTCGAGCTGACCGTAGGCGGGGCGGCCGAACTCGATGTCCCAGACGCCGCCCGCGTTGTAGCCGACGTAGTCGAGCCGCGAGTTGTCGAAGTACTTGACCGGCGTGGCCGTCGCATCGAGGCGCAGCCGCTGGTTGCCGAAGTCGCGGTCGTAGAACACCGACAGCGGCACGCGCAGCATCGTGTCGGACGGGCCGTTCTGGATCGCGAACAGGTTCGAGTGGCGCTCGAGATCGAAGCCGACGCTGAAGCGCACGGTGTCGAGCTTGTCATCCGCGACGATGGTCTCGGGGGCGGCCTGCTGGGCCTGGGCCGCGGTCGCCCCCGCGAGCGTGACGAGGAAGACTGCGGCGTGAATCGACGCCCGCCCGATGGCGTTGGCTTTGGAGGTCATGAGCACCCTGATGAGAACTGGCGCACAGCCGAGACGGTCTGCGGCACCCAGAATGAACCGGTCTTCACCCGGTATTCGATCTGGCGGGGACGGTACCAGCTTCGGCACCACCGCGCTAGAAGAGAGGACCTCTGCATGGCAACGCTTCCGACCACCCGACCCTTCTCCGCGCTCGCCCCATTCAGATCCGGTGGGAACGGCCTCGGCGCCCTCGTGCAGTCGGCGTCCGACCCGGCCCTGGCCGCGCTGACGCTGATCGTCGTGACCGTGCTGTCCGGGCTGCCCGTCGGACCCGCCGAGTGGGGCCTGGCCCTGCTCGCCTTCGTGCTCTCGTATCCCGGCGACATCTCCTTCCGGGCCCGCCTGCCCGGCCAGCTGCGGCGGATCGCCGCCAACTGGGGCCTGGTCGTCGGCGTGCTGCTGGCGGTCGGCGTGGTGTTCGGTGCCCTGCGCCTCTACGACATCGAGCAGCTCGCGCTGTGGGTCGTCGCGACCCCCATCGTGCAGGCCGCGGCCCACTGGGCCGGGCCGACGCTGCTGTCGCGGGTCTCCACGTTGCGACGTCACAACACCGCGATCGTCATCGGCGCGAACGCCCACGGCCGGATGCTCGTGCGCTCGATCCAGTCCGACCCGTTGTCGCAGACGCGCTTCGCGGCCTACTTCGACGACCGCGAGCCGGACCGCGTCGGCACCGACCTCGAGGTGCCGATGTTCGGCCGCATCGACGCGGTCGCGGACTTCGTGCGCAGCACGCACATCGACCAGATCTACATCGCGCTGCCGATGGCCTCGCAGCCGCGGATCCTGAAGCTGCTTGACGAGCTGCGGGACACGACCGCCTCCATCTACTTCCTGCCGGACATCTTCCTGTACGACCTGATCCAGGCGCGGGTCGACATCGTCGGCGGCATGCCGGTGATGGCCGTCTGCGAGACACCGTTCTTCGGCACCACCGGCATCCTCAAGCGGATGGCCGACCTCGCGATCACGGTCACCGCGCTGGTGCTGACCGCGCCGCTGATGCTCGCCGTGGCCATCGCCATCAAGACGACCATGCCGGGCCCGGTGCTCTTCAAGCAGCGCCGCTACGGGCTGGACGGGCGCGAGATCATCGTGTGGAAGTTCCGCTCGATGAAGGTCCAGGAGGATGGCGCCAACGTGAAGCAGGCGACCCGGGACGACGATCGGGTCACGCCGCTCGGCCGCTTCCTGCGCCGCACCTCGATCGACGAGCTGCCGCAGTTCTTCAACGTGCTGCAGGGACGGATGAGCGTCGTCGGGCCGCGGCCGCACGCGGTGGCGCACAACGAGATGTACCGCAAGCTCATCAAGGGCTACATGATTCGGCACAAGGTCAAACCGGGGATAACAGGCTGGGCACAGGTCAACGGCGCCCGCGGCGAGACGGATACAATCGACAAGATGAAACGGCGCATCGAGTTCGATCTCGAGTACCTCCGCAGCTGGTCGTTGCGACTGGACATCCAGATCGTGATCCGGACCGTCGTGCAGGCCCTGCGGCGCGACCCCAACGTGTATTGACCCCCAGCCGGCGCCAAGCGTGCCCGCGGCGCCCGCCGCGGCCCGCCGGGCGCCCGGCCATCGAGTGACGAGGCAGATCCGTGGCCCTTGAATTGCAGACCGTCGTCCGGGGTGCTGCCCCGCAGCGCCAGGCCCTGGAGTCCGGTCGCACGCGCGTGCCGGCCCGACCCGGCGCCGAGTACAAGATCGTCGACGACGCGGGCAAGGTGCTGCCCGGCACTTCGGTCAAGCGCATCGACAACAGCCTGGTGATCGAGGGCCTGCCCGAGGGACGCAGCGTCGAGATCGCCGACTTCTTCACGGCGTGTGCGCCGAGCGGTGCCTCGAGCTGCGCACTGTCGATGACCGAGCTGGGCAGCACCGCCGGTCCGATCACGCCCGCCTCCGATCCGATCGCGGCACTGCCCGACGGCTCGTTCCTGCTCTACGGCGGCGCGAACCCCGGCGGCCCGGTCGCCGTGAGCGCGCCGATCATCGCAGCGGCCGACAACACCTGGAAGGCGATCGGAGCGGGCGTCGGCGGCCTCGCGATCGCCGGGCTGGCGGCCGGCGGCGGCGGCGGCGGCGGAAGTTCGGCCGACACCGTCGCGCCCCCGCCACCGGCGCTCACCAGCAAGTCCTCGCTGAACAGCCTGGCGCCCAGCTTCACCGGCACGGCCGAGCCCGGCTCCCGGATCCTGCTGCGCATCGACCTCAACCAGAACGGCAACATCGGCGACGCGGGCGACGTCAGCTTCGAGACCATCACGCTGGCCGACGGCACCTGGCGCATCTCCACCGGCGACCAGGCACCGGTGCAGGGTGCGTGGGGCGGCAAGCTCGTCGACGGCCAGTCCTATGGCGTGTCCGCGATCGCGCGCGACCTCGCGGGGAACCTGAGCAGCGCGACCAACACCACAGTCAGCATCGACGCGACGGCCCCCCTCGTGCCGGTCGTCGCCACCATCGCCGGCGACAGCGTGGTCAGCGCCGCCGAGGCCCTGGCGGGCGTCACCCTCACCGGCACCGGCGAGGCGGGCACGACGGTCACCGTCGTCTGGGGCGGCACGACCAAGACCGGCACCGTCGCCGCGGACGGCTCGTGGTCCCTGCTGTTCGGCACCACCGAACTGCCGCAGACCCAGGGTGCGAGCGTCGTCTCCATCTCGCTGACCGATGCCGCGGGCAACGTCAGCCCGACCCTCGCGCGGGTCGTGGTCATCGATTCCGTGGCGCCGGCTGCGCCCGCCATCACCAGCGGCGCGCTGACCAACCTCGCGCTGCCCACCATCACCGGTACCGCCGAGGCGGGCACCACGGTGCAGGTGTCGTTCGACCTCGCCGGCAACGGCTCGATCGACGCGGTCTACCAGACCATCGCGTCGGCCACCGGCACCTGGTCGGTCAACACGCAGACACCGGGGGCCGACACGACGCTGGTCTCCGGCAGCATGGGCGCCGGGCTCGCCGACAAGGTCGGCGTGACGCTCGTGCCGAACACGCTGTCGGTCGTCTCGATCGACGCCTCGGGCAACGCCGGGCCCGCCGCCACGGGCTCGATCGCCCGTGACTCCACGATTCCCGCGGCGCCGGTCATCAACCCGGTGGCCGGCGACAACATCGTCAACTTCGCCGAACGCGGCACCATCACCATCACCGGCACCGTGCCGACCGCCTCCTCGGGGCAGCCGGTGACCGTCTCGTGGGGCGGCACCTCCAAGACGGTGACCGCGGTCGGCCTGAACTGGTCGGCGGCGTTCGCGGTCAGCGAGATCCCGCCCGACGGCGCCGCGCCGGTCACCGCGATCTCGCAGAGCGCGACCGGTACCGCGGGCGTGCAGGGCACGCTGAACGTCTCGGTCGACGGCACGCTGCCCGCGGCGCCCACCGTCACGCTCACTGCCGCGAGCGACAGCGGCACGCTCGGCGACAACATCACGAACGACACGACGCCGACCGTCCGGGTCGCGCTCAACGGCACGGGGGCCACGGCACCGGTGGCCGGTGACGTCGTCCGGCTGACGGTCGGGGGCACGCTGGTCGGCACGGCCACGCTGTCCGGAGGCGACATCGGCGCCGACTTCGTCGACGTCACGACCAGCGCCCTGGCCGCCGGCAGCCGCACCATCGCGGCGACGGTGACCGACGCTGCCGGCAATGCCTCGGCCGCCGGCAACCTCACGCTGACGATCAGCACCGCCGCCCCCGGGGCGCCCGTGCCGACGCTCACCGCGGCGAGCAACAGCGGCTCCACCGCCGACCTCGTCACCAACGACCCGACCCCGACGATCCGGGTGGACTTCACCGGCGCGGCAGCCGGAGACGTCGTCACGCTGACCGTCGGCGGCACCACGGTCGGCACCGCGACGCTGACCGGCGGCGACGTCGCCGCCACCTTCGTCAACATCACCACCTCGGCCCTGGCCGACGGCGCGCGAACCATCTCCGCGACGCTGACCAACACGGTCGGCAACGTCTCGGCGGCCGGCACGGTCACGCTGACGATCGACACCACGCTGCCGCTGGCCCCGTCGGTCGCGCTGACGGCCGCCAGCGACACCGGCACGGCCGGCGACTTCATCACCCTCGACACCACGCCGACGCTGCGCGTCACGCTCAACGGTGCGGGCGCCACGGCGCCGGTGGCCGGCGACCTGGTGACGCTGACGGTCGGCGGCCTGACCGTCGGCACGGCCACGCTGACCGGCACCGACATCACCAACGACTTCGTCGACATCACCACCAGCGCGCTGACCCCGGCCGCGGGTGCGCAGACCGTGTCGGCCACGGTCCAGGACATCGCCGGCAACCTCTCCACCGCGGGCACGCTGTCGGTCACCATCTCCAACGACGCAACGCCGCCCGCCGCACCCACGGTGGCGCTGGCGCCGGTCAGCGACACCGGCACGCCGGGCGACGGCATCACCAACGACGCCACGCCGGTGGTCCGCGTGACCTTCGCCGGCGCGGGCGCGACGGCGCCGGTGGCGGGCGACTTCGTGCAGCTCACCGTCGGCGGCACCGCAGCCGGCACCGCGACGCTGACCGGCACCAACATCACGAACGGCTTCGTCGACATCACCTCGACCGTGGCCCTCGCCAACGGCGTGGCCACGACCGTCGGCGCGACGGTCCGCGACATCCCCGGCAACACCTCGGCCGCGGGCACCGCCAGCCTCACCGCCGACACCACGGCACCGCCCGCGCTGGTGGCCGGCACGAACTTCACGTTCTCGATCACCGACAGCCTGGCGGCGGCCTACACCGACATCAACACGGCCATCACCACCGGCACCGCGACGAACCCCGACACCTCGCCGCTGGTCTCGTTCAATCTCATCACCGCCATCGGGGCCGGCGAGTCGATCGTCATCAACCGGAGCACCCTGGTGGGCGGTGCCTCGGTCGACATCCTCACGGTGACGACGACCGGCACCGTCACGAACAACGTCACGCTGGCCGGCAACACCGGCACGGCCGAGGCCTACGTCTACCGCGCCGACTACGTCGACAACGCCGGCAACCGCACGCAGCTCGACATCGACGCGGCCGGCGCCGACAACCTGTACGTGATCCGGGTCGCCTGAGGCCGCGGCCGGCGCGCTGCGCGCCGCGCCACAGCCCACGCCCGCCATCCGGACGTCCGTCGGCCCGTCATCGGGGGCGACCGGCGATTCGTCTATCCTGTCCGGATGCTTCGCTCCGACCCCTTGACGGCACCCGGCGGGCGCGCCGGATCCGTGCGCGCCCCCGTGATGCGGCCTGTCGGCGTCGGAGTGCTGTGCCTCACGGCCGCCCTGGCGGCGCTCGGCGCACCCGCCGTCCGTGCGGCCTCGCTCGACGAGGTCGTCCGCGCCGCCGTCACCGACTTCCCCGCCATCCGGGCCGCCCAGGCCAACCGCAGCGCCGCGGAGTCCCGGGTCGACGGCGCGCGCGCCGGGCACTATCCGACGCTGGACGTCGGTGCGGTCGGTCGCGTCACCGGCGCCAGCCAGAGCACGCCGCTGCCGCGCGCCCGGGTCAACGTGTTCGCGGGCGGCGCGATCGAGGCCTCGATCGACCGGGAGGCCCAGCGGGTCGCCGCGCTCGAGAGCCGCGAGACCGCCACCCGCGACGACGTCGCCTTCGGCGCGGCGCAGGCCTACCTCCGGACGCTGCGCGCCTCGCGCCTGGTGCGCGTCTCGGAGGCGAACCTAGAGCGGCATGCGCGGCTGGCCGAGGACTTCGAGCAGATCGTCCGGGTCGACGTCGGGCGCCGCTTCGACCTCGTGCAGGCCCAGGCCCGGCTGCAGGCCGTGCGCGGCACGCTCGAGGACCGGCTGGCCGAGCTCGGCACCGCCCGCCAGTCGCTGGCGCGCTTCTATCCGCAGCCGCTGGAGACCGCGCGGATGACGCTGCCCGCGGTCGCCGAGCTGCCGCCCGAGCCGGCCGCCGCCATCGGCGCGCAGGAGCATCCGGCGGTGGAGACCGCGCGCCGCGAGGTCTCGGCGGCCGAGGCCAACACGCGCGCGGTCCGCCTGCAGCGTCGCCCGCGGCTCGACTTCGAGGCCACCGGCGGGCGCGACCCGCTGTCGCAGGTGGTGCTGTCCTGGCCGGCCTTCGACGCCTCGCTCACTGCGGCCGAGCAGGGCGCGGTGGCCGCGCGCATCGGCGCCGAGGCCTCGCTGCAGGACGTCGAGCTGACCATCGCCGAGCAGCGCCGGCAGGCCGACGTCGACTTCGCCGCCACCAGCCGCCGCATCGTCCAGGCCCGCACGCAGGTGCAGCTCGCCACCGAGCTCGTGACCATCTACTACGAGCAGTTCCGCGTCGGCCGTCGCAACCTGCTCGACCTGCTCGCCGCCTACGCCGAGCTGTCGAACGGCGAGGCCGCGCTGGTCGGCGCACAGGTCGATCAGGCGCTCGCGCGCTACCGCATCGCCTACACCACCGCCAGCTTCGCGCCGCGCTTCGAGAACAGCTTCGCCGCGCTGCCCGACGTGGCGATGCCCGAGCCGGCGTCGGTGCCGCCGTTCCGCGCCGCCTCGGCGCCGCGCCTCGCGC
>CAIUGQ010000232.1 GCA_903898725.1 uncultured Burkholderiales bacterium
AAGCGCCACCCCAGCGTGTTGAAGCAGGTCGGCATCAGCAAGACCGAGCCCGGTGACGAGAACAACCAGGACATCAGCTCGCTGGTGGGCAAGGTCGACATCCGCAAGCTCGAGACCTATGCGCAGGACGACCCCGACGCCTACAGCTACTCCGGCGGCCTGTGCCTCGCCAACCAGGGCCTGCTCGAGTTCGTCGAGATGTTCAAGGCCCCGATCAAGGTGCTGCACCCGCTGCTGACCGCGACGCAGGAAGGCAACTACAAGGGCACCGAGGGCTTCGGCGCGATCCCGTTCGACGGCGTGATCCTCGCGCACTCCAACGAGAGCGAGTGGCAGGCCTTCCGCAACAACAAGAACAACGAGGCGTTCCTCGACCGCATCTACATCGTCAAGGTCCCGTACTGCCTGCGGGTCACCGAGGAGGTGCGCATCTACGACAAGCTGCTCGAATCGAGTTCGCTGTCGCAGTCGCCCTGCGCCCCCGGCACGCTGAAGATGATGGCGCAGTTCGCGATCCTCACCCGTCTGAAGGAACCCGAGAACTCGAGCCTGTTCTCGAAGATGCGGATCTACGACGGCGAGAACCTCAAGGACGTCGATCCGAAGGCCAAGTCGCTCCAGGAGTACCGCGATTTCGCCGGTGTCGACGAGGGCATGAGCGGACTGTCGACGCGCTTCGCCTACAAGGTGCTGTCGAAGGTCTTCAACTTCGACCACGGCGAGGTCGCGGCCAACCCGGTGCACCTGCTGTACGTGCTCGAGCAGCAGATCGAGCGCGAGCAGTTCTCGCCCGAGGTCGAGAAGAAGTACCTCGCGTTCATCAAGGAGCACCTGTCGCATCCCTACGCCGAGTTCATCGGCAAGGAGATCCAGACCGCGTACCTCGAGTCGTACAGCGAGTACGGACAGAACGTCTTCGACCGCTACGTCACCTTCGCCGACTTCTGGATCCAGGACCAGGAGTTCCGCGATCCGAACACCGGCGAGATGCTCGACCGCAACCAGCTCAACGACGAGCTCGAGAAGATCGAGAAGCCGGCCGGCATCGCCAACCCGAAGGACTTCCGGCACGAGATCGTCAACTTCGTGCTGCGGGCGCGCGCGCATGCGGGCGGCAAGAATCCGCCGTGGACGAGCTACGAGAAGCTGCGCGGCGTGATCGAGAAGAAGATGTTCTCGACGACCGAGGATCTGCTGCCGGTGATCTCGTTCAACGCCAAGGCATCGGCCGACGAGCAGCACAAGCATCAGAACTTCGTCGACCGGATGGTCGAAAAAGGCTACACGCCCAAGCAGGTCCGCCTGCTGGTGGAGTGGTACCTGCGCGTGCGCAAGTCGTCCTGACGCCGGCCGCCGACCGGGAGGAGGCGCCGCCATGTCCGAGATCATCGACCGACGAGCGAACGGCCGGCGCAAGAGCGCCGGCAACCAGCAGCGCTTCCTCAAGCGCTACAAGGCGCAGGTGCGCGAGGCCGTCGCCCGCGCGGTCGCGCAGCGCAAGATCGCCGACACCGACCGCGGCGGCAACGTCACGATCCCGTCGCGCGACCTGAACGAGCCGAACTTCTCGCTCGGCCCGGGCGGCCGGCGCGAACGCGTGCTGCCGGGCAACAAGGAGTTCACCACCGGCGACAAGATCCCCCGCCCGCAGGGCGGCGGCGGCGGCGGTGGTTCGGGCAAGGCCGGCGACTCGGGCGAGAGCGACGACGCCTTCACCTTCGCGCTCTCGCGCGAGGAGTTCCTCGAGTTCTTCTTCGAGGACATGGCACTGCCCGACCTGGTCAAGACCCAGCTCGCGCAGATCCCGCAGACGAAGCTGCGCCGCGGCGGCTTTCGCAGCGACGGCACGCCGTCGAACCTGTCGATCATGCGGACGATGCGAGAGTCGCTGGCACGCCGCATCGCACTCGCCGCGCCGTACCGTGCCCAGCTGCGCGACGTCGACGAGCGGATCGCCGCCGAGCGACGCCGGCTCGCCGCGACGACGCCGGTCGCCCCGCCCGTGCAGGACGACGTGCCCGGCGGCGAGCCCGAGGACGCGGCGCTGGCGGTCCTGCTCGCCGAGCGCGACCGGCTGCTCGGGCGCATCGCCCGCGTGCCCTTCATCGACGAGTTCGACCTGCGCTACAACAACCGCGTGCAGCAGCCCAAGCCGGTGTCGCAGGCGGTGATGCTCTGCGTCATGGACGTGTCGGGCTCGATGGACGAGAACCGCAAGGACCTCGCCAAGCGCTTCTTCATCCTGCTCCACCTGTTCCTGACGCGGCACTACGAACGCATCGAGATCGTGTTCATCCGCCATCACACGACCGCTGCGGTCGTCGACGAGGAAGGCTTCTTCCACTCGCGCGAATCGGGTGGCACGCTGGTGTCGAGCGCGCTCGAGCTGGCGGTCGAGACCATCAAGGAACGCTTCCCGCTCGACCAGTGGAACGTCTACGTCGCGCAGGCGTCCGACGGTGACAACTGGGAGAGCGACTGTCCGAAGTGCCACGAGCTGCTGGTGAGCGAACTGCTGCCGCGCGTGCAGTACTACTGCTACATCGAGATCGACGCGGCGCAGCCCCAGTCGCTGTGGGAGCAGTTCGAGCTGGCTCGCGCCGGCTCGCGCAAGCTCGCGATGGGCCGGATCATGAACCGTGCCGACGTTTACCCGGTGCTGCGGGAGCTGTTCGCCCGCAAGCAGAAGATGGCCGCGTGAAGCGCGCTGAAGGACATTGAAGGACCCGTCCCGATGACCGATCCCGCCTCCTCGCCGCCAGCGGCCGAACCGATGCCGGGTGCGATGCCCGAGCTCGAGACGAGCGTCGCGCACACGGCCGCGCTGCCGCGCCCCGAGCTCGCGCCGACACGCGCCGACCGTGCGCTGCCGGGCGGCTCGGAATGGACCTTCGAGCTGATCGAGCGCTACGACCGCGAGATCGCGCGGATCGCGCGCGACTTCGGGCTCGACACCTATCCGAACCAGATCGAGGTCATCACCGCCGAGCAGATGATGGACGCCTACGCGTCGCACGGCATGCCGGTGGGCTACACCCACTGGTCGTACGGCAAGCACTACCTGTCGACCGAGCAGACCTACCGCCGCGGTCACATGGGGCTGGCCTACGAGATCGTCATCAACTCCGATCCGTGCATCGCGTACCTGATGGAGGAGAACACGATGCCGATGCAGGCGCTGGTCATCGCGCATGCCTGCTACGGCCACAACTCCTTCTTCAAGGGCAACTACCTGTTCCGCACCTGGACGCACGCCGACTCGATCATCGACTACCTGGTCTTCGCCAAGCGATTCGTCGCCGAATGCGAGCAGCGCCACGGCGAGCTCGAGGTCGAGCGGGTCCTCGACGCATGCCACGCGCTGGCCAATCACGGCGTCGACCGCTACAAGCGACCGAACAAGCGCTCGCTGGCGCAGGAGCAGGTGCGCCTCAAGGAACGCGAGCTGCACATGCAGCAGCAGGTCAACGACCTGTGGCGCACCCTGCCCAGCCGGCCGAGCGACGCCTCGGGCGAGGCGCGGCAACGGACCTTCCCCGCCGAGCCGCAGGAGAACCTGCTGTACTTCATCGAGAAGCACGCGCCGCTGCTCGAGCCGTGGCAGCGCGAACTCGCGCGGATCGTGCGCAAGATCTCTCAGTACTTCTATCCGCAGCGCCAGACGCAGGTGATGAACGAGGGCTGGGCCACGTTCTGGCACTACACGATCCTGCAGACGATGTACGACGAGGGTCTGGTCTCGGACGCGTTCATGCTGGAGGTGCTGACCTCGCACACCAACGTGCTGACCCAGCCGGGCTTCGACAGCCAGCGCTACGGCGGCATCAATCCCTACGCGCTCGGCTTCGCGATGTTCCGCGACATCCGCCGCATCTGCGAGGCGCCGACCGAGGAGGACCGCCGCTGGTTCCCCGACATCGCCGGCGGCGACTGGCACAAGACGCTCGACTGGGCGATGCGCAACTTCAAGGACGAGAGCTTCATCGCGCAGTTCCTCTCGCCCAAGGTCATCCGCGACTTCCGGCTGTTCTGCCTCGTCGACGACGACTCAGAGCCGACCCGGCGCATCGGCGCGATCCACGACGACTCGGGCTACCGGCTGGTGCGCGAGTCACTCTCGAAGCAGTACTCGCTCGGCGAGCGCGAGCCCGACATCCAGGTCGTGTCGGTGGACCTCGAGGGCGATCGCTCGCTCACGCTGCGTCACTTCCGGCGCGACCGCCGGTCGCTCGCGCCCGAGTGCGAGCCGGTGGTGCGGCACATGGCGCAGCTCTGGGGGTTCACCGTGAAGCTCGAGACCCAGGCGGAGGATGGACGGATCATCCCCGTGCACGAATGCAAGATGGAGCCGCGCCAGCGTCGCGTCGCCGGCTCGGCCGCCACCAGCGCGCTGCGCGGCGTCGGCCGCTGAGGCGGCACAGGCCGCGGGCCCAGGGCCCGCGGCCCTTCAGCGCCCGTTGACG
This sequence comes from uncultured Burkholderiales bacterium, assembly GCA_903898725.1. Classification (GTDB taxonomy): domain Bacteria; phylum Pseudomonadota; class Gammaproteobacteria; order Burkholderiales; family Burkholderiaceae_E; genus UBA4615. The sequence continues at coordinate 4,464 of CAIUGQ010000232.1, forward strand.
ATCGCGGTCGACGACGCCGTCGCCAGCAGCCCACCGCTCGGGTCGTGCAGCGAGGCCTCCAGAAACGCGACGCGACGCCCCATCCGCTGCACGCGCCCCTCGGCCACCACCCGCCCCGGCCCCACCCGCTGCAGGAAGGTCACCTTCAGCTCCAGCGTGGCGACACCGACCACCTGGGGCCCGCCGCGGACCAGCGCGGCCTGCGCCATCGAGAAGTCGAGCCAGGCCGTCACGAAGCCGCCCTGCGCGATCGTGCCGTCGGTATGGCAGAAGCGCGGCAGCACCTCGAACTCCGCGCGCACCCGCCCCGCCTCGCGATCGACGTCCACGATCCGCAGGAACCCCATCGAATCGAGCAGGTCGCTGCCCGGCAGCGTGAGCCCCTGCGTCGAGCCGGCGTCACCCGTCGCCACAGCCGTCACGGGCGACGTCCCGGCACGCCGTAGGCGACCGGCCGGATCGCCGAGCCCGCGGCCCCGGCGGTCCGCAGCGGCAGGATCATCGTGCACGAGGTCCAGACCCGGTCCGCGGCGAGGTCGGCGGTCCGCACGCTCTCGAGGTGATGGATGCCCATCTGCGTCAGCATGTGGTGATGGACGGCGAACGGCAGACCGGCGGGCGTGCCCGCGGCCGGCGGCGCCTTGCCCTGCAGGAAGCCCTCGGCGACCGGGTCGATGAAGGGCACGTCGAGCCCGACCGCGACGATGCGCGCCCGGCCGAGCAGCAGGGCCGCGTCGTACGACAGGCCCGGACCCTGGGTGTAGTAGGGCGTGGCGTCGCCGCCCGGGTCCTTCCACTGCGCGCCCCACCCGGTGTGGATCAGCACGATGTCGCCGGGCAGGATGCCCCGCTTGCCGAGCCCCTGGGCCTTGAGCATCGCCTGGATGTGCTCGGCGGTGACCAGGTCGCCCCCCTTCATGGGCTGGCCGCGGCCGACCAGCGCCTGCGCGTCCAGCAGCACCGCCGTGCTGACCAGGGGCGGCGCCTTCTC
>CAIUGQ010000233.1 GCA_903898725.1 uncultured Burkholderiales bacterium
CGGCGCAGCAGGTCGACCTCGGCGCGCGCCGGCATCGCATCGGGCAGCGGCGTCGCGACGCACAGCAGGCGCTGGACACCGCCCTGCGACTCGAGCTCGACCGCGACCCGCACCCGCACCCGCGAGCCGTCGGCGCAGCCCCAGGCCGCCTCCCACGAGACGGGGCCTTCCGCAGCGACGCGCCGGGCCAGCACGCCCGCGCTCGCGGCGGACAGCGCCTGATCGAGCCGCTCGCCACGCACGCCGCCGTCCCAGCCCAGGCGCTCTCGGGCCGCGCGGCTCCAGGCGAGCACGCGGCCGTCGAGCGACACATGCAGCAGCATCACGCCGAGCGCATCGAGCGCCGAGGCCAGGGGGGCGGGTCGGGCAGCGGGCCGCGGGGTCGCCGATGCGGCGGTGGCCGGGGTGGTGGCCGGGGCGGCAGGCGTGAACGCGGCTGAGGGCGCGGAAGGCGCGGAAGGCGCGTAGGGCGCGGAGGGCGTCGACGGCGTCGGCGGCGTCGGCGGCGAAGACTGCGCGGACGGAGCGCGGACGTCAGTCGGGGGCGCCGATGCCGGCGTCGAGCCGGCGGACGCCCGGGGTCCGGTCAGGTCCGGCGGCGGCTCGGTGGCGTGGGAGGTCGGCAGGAGCGCGCTCATGGAATGGAGTGGCCGCCCTTCGGATGCGGGGGCCTGCCCGATTCTGCCACGACGCGCGGTGCGCGGCTCGCCCGGGAGAGGCATACTCGAAGGCTCCCAGGGAGACGACATGGACCGACCGAACCTCGACGCCCTGCGCGTCGACCTCGCCGCCGCCCTGCGCGGGGCTGCCCGCCACGGGCTCAACGAAGGCGTCTGCAACCACTTCAGTCTCGAGGTGAGCGAGGACCGCTACCTGATCAACCCGCAGGGCTTGCACTGGTCGGAGGTCACCGCAGGCGACATGCTGCTGATCGACGGCGAGGGCCGCGTGCTCGAGGGCCGCCACCCGCTCGAGCCGACCGCGTTCTTCATCCACAGCCGGATCCACCGCCGGCATCGCCATGCGAAGGCGGTGCTGCACACCCACATGCCCTACGCGACCGCGCTGACCCTCGTCGAGGGCGGCCGGCTCGAGTGGTGCGGTCAGGGCGCGCTGCGCTTCCACGGACGCGTCGCCTACGACGATGCGTACAACGGCCTGGCGCTCGACATCGCCGAGGGCGACCGCATCGCCGCCCAGCTCGACGGCGGGCTCGACGTGATGTTCATGGCCAGCCACGGGGTCACCGTCGTCGGCCGCTCGCTCGCGTGGGCCTTCGACGACCTGTACTACCTCGAGCGCGCGTGCATGCATCAGGTGCTTGCCGTGCAGGCCGCCGCCGGACGCTCGCTGCGTCGGATTCCGGAGGCGATCTGCACGACGGTCGCGGCGCAGATCGAGGGCGAGCGCCAGCAGTCGGACCTCTTCTTCGAGGCGACCAAGCGCCTGCTCGACCGGGATGCGCCCGGCTGGCGCGCCCCCTGACCGGACCGCGACGATGCCAGAGATCCTGCGCAGCCACCTCGCCGGCCGGTGGATCGGCGAGACCGCCGCGACGCCGCTGGTCCATGCGGTCACCGGCGACGTCGTCGCGTTCACCCACGCCGAGCAGCCGGACTTCGGCGAGGCCCTGGCCCACGCGCGCGGCGCCGGGCTGCGAGGCCTGCTCGGGCTCGATTTCCAGCGCCGTGCGGCGATCCTGCGCGCGTTGGCCCGGCGGCTCACCGAACGCAAGGAGGCCCTCTACGAGGTCTCTGCCTGGACGGGCGCGACGCGACGCGACGGCTGGGTGGACATCGAGGGCGGCATCGGGACGCTCGTCGCCTACGCATCGCTCGCGGCCGCGGAGCTGCCCTCGGGCAACCTGCTGCACGAAGGCCCGCCGACCTCGCTCGGCAAGCGCAACACCTTTGCGGGCACTCATGTGCTGGTGCCGCGGCACGGCGTCGCGGTCCACGTCAATGCGTTCAACTTCCCGGTCTGGGGGCTGCTCGAGAAGTTCGCGCCGGCCTTCATCGCCGGCATGCCGTGCATCGTGAAGCCCGCGACCGCCACCGCCTACCTGAGCTGCGCGCTGGTGCGCGAGATCGAGGCCAGCGGACTGCTGCCGCCGGGCGCGCTGCAGCTGGTGGTCGGCGGCGTCGGCGACCTGCTCGACCGGCTCGACGGCCAGGACATGGTCACGTTCACCGGGTCGGCCGAGACGGCGGCGCGCCTGCGCGCGCACCCGAACCTGGTGCGCAGCGCGGTGCCCTTCAACGCCGAGGCGGACTCGCTCAATGCCGCGATCCTCGGGCCGGACGTCGAACCGGGCAGCACCGAGTTCGGGCTGTTCGTCGACGAGGTGATGCGCGAGATGTCGGCCAAGGCCGGGCAGAAGTGCACCGCGATCCGCCGCGTCATCGTGCCCGGCCCGCGTCTCGATGCGATCGCCTCGGCGCTGCGCGAACGGCTCGGTGCGCTCGTCGTCGGTGATCCGGCGCTCGAGGGGGTGCAGATGGGTGCGCTCGCCTCGCACGCGCAGCAGACCGACGTGGCCGATCGGGTGGCCGCGCTCGCGCGCGACTGCGAGACGGTGTTCGGCGCCGCCGACGGCTTCGCGCCGCGCGGCGAGCGCGTGGCCGGTGGCGCGTTCTTCGCGCCGACGCTGCTGCTGTGCGCGCGTCCGCACGAGACCGCCTCGGTGCACGAGATCGAGGCCTTCGGCCCGGTCGCCACGCTGATGCCCTACGACGGCCTCGACGATGCGATCGAACTCGCCGCGCGCGGGCGAGGCAGCCTGGTCGCGACACTGGTCACCGCTTCGCCCGAGGTCGCCGCGCACGCCGTGCCGAGGCTCGCCGCCTGGCACGGTCGGCTGCATGTGCTCGATGCGGCGTCCGCCGCCGAATCGACCGGGCACGGCTCGCCCCTGCCCGGCCTGAAGCACGGCGGCCCCGGGCGCGCGGGCGGCGGCGAGGAGCTCGGCGGCCTGCGCGCGGTCACGCACTGCCTGCAGCGGGCCGCGGTGCAGGGCTCGCCCAGCATGCTCACCGCCATCACCGGCGAGTACGTGCGCGGCGCCGCGGTGCGCGAGTCCGACATCCACCCCTTCCGCCGGCACTTCGAGGAGATCGCGGTCGGCGACTCGCTGCTCACGCACCGCCGCACCGTCAGCGAGGCCGACATCGTGATGTTCGGCGGCCTGTCGGGCGACTTCTTCTACATGCACTTCGACGAGCCGGCGGCCCGGGCCAGCGCGTTCGGCAAGCGCATCGCCCACGGCTACTTCGTGCTCTCGGCGGCGGCGGGCCTGTTCGTCTGGCCCTCGCCCGGCCCGGTGCTGGCGAACTACGGGCTCGACACGCTGCGCTTCGTCAAGCCGGTCGGCATCGGCGACACCATCCAGGCGCGGCTCACCTGCAAGCGCAAGACCGACCGGCCCGCCAAGGGCGACGGTCCGGGCCAGGGCGTGGTCGCCTGGGACGTGCAGGTGACGAACCAGGACGGCGCCCTGGTCGCGTCCTACGACATTCTCACACTCGTCGCGAAACGCGCCGCCGGCTGAGCGGCCTCGTTACAGCGCACGGCGCACCGCAGCGGCGCGCCGTGCGCCGTGCATGCACTTCGTTCGTGCACAGTGCGCCCGGATTTTGTAGACAGGCCGCACTCGAATTGCCGACAATCCCGCTTCGGCGTCGTCGACAGCACGACGGAACCAATGGCACGTCTCGTGCTTGGATAGGTCGATGCGGAGCGCCCGATGACCCAGCCCCAACGCCTGACCCTCGAGGACGTGGTCCACCGGTACGCCGGCTCGACCGCCGTCGACCGGGTGTCGCTGGCGATCGAACCCGGCGAGCTGGTGGCGCTGCTCGGCCCGAGCGGCTGCGGCAAGACGACGCTGCTGCGCATCGTCGCCGGCTTCATCGCGCAGACCTCCGGGCGCGTCGTGATCGGCGATCGCTGCGTCGATGCGCTCGCACCGCGCCAGCGCGAGGTCGGGATCGTCTTCCAGAACTACGCGCTGTTCCCGCACCTGAGCGTGGCCGACAACGTCGCCTACGGGCTCGCCGCCCGGGGCGTCGACCGGTCCGCGCAGCGCGCGCGCACCGCCGAGATGCTCGAGCTGGTGCAGATGGCGCCGCTCGCCGCACGCCTGCCGCGCGAGCTCTCGGGCGGCCAGCAGCAGCGCGTCGCGCTCGCCCGCGCGCTCGCGGTGCAGCCGCGCATCCTGCTGCTCGACGAGCCCTTCGCTGCGCTCGACAAGAACCTGCGGCTCGACATGCAGATCGAGATCAAGCGCATCCAGCGCGCCGCCGGCATCACCGCGATCATCGTCACCCACGACCAGGAGGAGGCGCTGAGCATGGCCGACCGGGTCGCGGTGCTGAACCGCGGCCGCCTCGAGCAGTTCGACACGCCCTCCTCGATCTACGACCGTCCCGCGACGCTCTTCGTCAACAGCTTCGTGGGCAGCGTCAACGCCGTCCGCGGCACGCTGCGCGCGATCGACGGCGCGCGAGCGAGCGTCGAGCTCGGTGGCGGGCTGCGCCTGGAGACGCGGGCCCCGTCGATGCCGATCGCGATCGGCGCCGAGGTGGTGGCCTGCGTGCGCCCCGAGAACCTGCGGATCGTCGAGGCCGACACCGGCCTGGGCGGCACCGTCGAGATCGGCATGCCGCTCGGTGCGATCGTCGTGCACGAGATCGTCGGCGACAACGGCCGCCGCCTGAAGCTCGCCGAGCCGCGGCGGCCCGGCCTCGAGCCCCGCGCGCCGGGCACCGCGGTGCGGCTCGCGCCGGTCGCGCCCGACACCGTCTCTCTCTTTCCCGCGCCCTGAGCGGCCCCGCGCCGACGACGCCCCCTTCCCCCGACGAGTTCCACTCTCCACTGCGAGGCGAGACCCACGATGCCCACCCGACGCGATGCACTCTCCACCGCCCTGACCCTGGGCGCGCTGCAGCTCGTCCCCGCCCTCTCCCATGCGCAGGCCCGCCGCCTGGTGTTCGCCACCTTCACCGGCAGCTGGGAGGAGGCGCATCGCGACGTGCTGGTGCCCCATTTCCGCCGCAACAACAACAACGCGGAGATGACGCTCGACCCGATGCTGTCGGTCGACCAGATCGCGAAGGTCACCGCCGCGCGCAACGCGCCCCCGATCGACGTGATGCTGCACGACCCGGGTCCGGCGCTGGTCGCGATCGGCCAGGACCTGGTCGATCCGTTCCCCGTCGCCTCCAGCAAGCACTACGGCGACCTGATCGCCGAGGCGCAGGACCCGATGGGCCCGGCGATCTTCTTCCAGGCGGTGGGCCTGACCTACAACCCCGAGAAGATCAAGACGCCGCCGACCTCGTGGGCCGACCTGTGGAAGCCCGAGTACAAGGGCCGCGTCGGCATCACCAACCTGAACTCGACGCTCGGCACCGGCTGGCTGGTCGAGGTCTCGAAGATGCGCGGCGGCTCGGAGTCGAACGTCGAGCCGGGCTTCAAGGCGATCCAGGAACTCAAGCCCAGCCTCGCGGCGGTCGCGGCCAATCCGGGTGCGCTCGCCACGCTGTTCCAGCAGGGCCAGATCGACATCAGCCCGGGCAACTTCAACGCGATCCAGATCCTCAAGGCCCGCGGCGTGCCGGTCGAGTTCGTCAAGCCCAAGGAAGGCACGATCGCCTTCAAGACGACCGCGCACGTGGTCAAGAACTCGCCCAACAAGGCGCTCGCCGCCGCGCTGATCGACTCGGCGATGTCGCCCGAGGTGCAGTCGCGGCTGATGAAGAGCCCCTACCTGATCGTCCCGACCAACACCAAGGTCGCGATGGAGGGCGAGATCCAGAAGGTGCTGGCCCGCGACCACGCCGACCTGAAGAAGAGCTTCGTGTTCCAGGACTGGAAGAAGATCAACGAGCAGCGCGCCTCCTGGATCGAGCGCTTCAACCGCGAGATCCGCGTCTGACATGGCGCAGGCCGCGTCCGGCGTCGCGGGTCGCGGCGCGTCGCCCCTTCGGCTGGCGCTGCCGCTGACGCTGTTCTCGGTGCTGTTCTTCGTCGCGCCGCTGCTGCTGCTCGGCATGGTCAGCCTGTTCGACGACACGCAGATGACCCGGATGGGCCTCGCCCAGTGGCGCAAGCTGCTGGGCGACACCTTCACCTGGCGCGTGCTCGGCGCGACGCTCTGGCTCGGCGTGAAGGTCACCGCGCTGTGCCTGGTGATCGGCTTCGCGCTCGCCTGGGCGTTCGTGCGCTGCCCGCGCTGGCTGCAGACCGCGCTGATCGTCGTGATCGTGCTGCCGCTGCTCACCAGCGTCGTGGTGCGCACCTTCGCGTGGATCGTGATCCTCGGCCGGCAGGGCATCGTCAATTCGGTGCTGGCCGCGATCGGGTGGATCGATGCACCGCTCAAGCTGCTCTACACCGACGGCGGCCTCGTGGTGGCGCTCGCCAACGTGCAGCTGCCGCTGATGACGCTGCCGCTGATCACCGCGCTGCAGAAGCTCGACCCGAACCTGCAGGACGCCTCCGCGGCGCTCGGCGCGGGTGCGTGGACCACGTTCCGGCGCGTGACGGTCCCCCTGGCGCTGCCCGGCATCCTGGCCGGCTGCCTGCTGACCTACGCCGCCGCGATCACCGCCTTCATCACGCAGTCCCTGGTCGGCGGCGGCCAGATGCTGTTCATGCCGATGTACCTCTACCAGCAGGCCTCGACGCTGCAGAACTGGCCGTACGCCGCGGCGATCTCGATCCTGTTCCTGGTCGCGGTGCTGCTGTGCGTGTCGCTATTCAACGCGCTCGGCCGCCTCTCGCGCGGCCTCGCGCCGGCCTGACGGGACGGGACACGACATGGCCCGACGCCGCCTCGATCCCGAGACGCTCGCGCTGCACGGCGTGCTGTGGGGGCTGGCCCTCTGCGCGATCGCGCTGCTGCTGGCGCCGACGGTGATCGTCGTCGTCGTCTCGTTCACCAGCGGCTATTCGCTGCGCTTCCCGCCACCCGGCTACTCGCTGCAGTGGTACCAGGCGCTGCTCGATGCATGGCAGCTTCATTTCGCCGCCGGCAACAGCCTGAAGGTCGCCGCGGCGACGACCGTGCTGTCGGTCATGCTCGGGGTCGGCGGCGCGATGGGCATCGCCCGCTCGCCCACCTGGACGGCGCGGGTGCTCGACTCGCTGTTCATGTCGCCGCTGGTGCTGCCGGCGCTCGCCTTCGGGCTGTCGGCACTGATCTACTTCTCGCGGCTCGGCCTGCAGGTGTCGATGACGACGCTGGTGATCGGGCACACCGTGGTGTGCGTGCCGTACGTGGTGCGCACGACCGTCGCCGCGCTGGCGCAGCTGCCCGGTGCGCTGCTCGAGAGCTCCGAGAGCCTGGGCGCCAGCCGCTTCTACACGTTCCGCCGCGTGACCCTGCCGCTGATCGCGCCGGGTGTGGCGGCCGGCGCGTTCATCGCGTTCATGTCCTCGTTCGACAACGTCCCGGTGTCGCTGTTCCTGCGCGACGCGAACACCGACATGCTCCCGATCCGCATGTGGGCCGACCTCGAGGGCAAGCTCGACGTGACCATCGCCGCCGTCTCGAGCGTGCTGATCGGGGTCACGCTGGTGCTGATCGTCGTCATGGAGCGCCTGACCGGCATCAGCCGCCGGATCCGCTAGCGCGCCGTCCCGTCAGGGCGCGCCGTCCCCTCAGGGCGAGACGGCCATCGGCGCCGAAGCGACGCTCACCGCGTCGCGCCCGCCGCTCTTGCTGCGGTACATCGCCCGGTCGGCCCGGTCGATCGCCGCCGACAGCGTCTCGTGCGCGCCGATCCCCGCGACGCCGACCGACACGGTGACCGGGTCGGCTCCCGGCGCGGGCCGCAGCGGCCGCGCCGCGAGCGCGGCGCGCAGGCGTTCGCCGACACGGCCTCCCTCGTCCTCGTCGGCATCCGGCAGCAGCACGAGGAACTCCTCGCCGCCCCAGCGCGCGACCAGCGCGGCGCCACCCGCCACTTCGGTCAGTCGCGCCGCGACGTCGGCGAGGATCTGGTCGCCCGCGGCATGGCCCCAGGTGTCGTTGATGCGCTTGAACAGGTCGATGTCCGCCAGCAGCAGCGCGAAGCGACGGCCCTCGGGGAGCCCGCGCGCGAGGACATGCTGCGCCTCGGCGCCGAAGTGGCGCCGGTTGGAGAGCCGCGTCAGCGGATCGCGGGTGGCGAGGAACTCGAGCCGCCGCTCGGCCTCGCGGACCTTGCTGACGTAGAAGAGCGTGAGCCCGGCGAGCAGGCCGAAGACGATCGCGGCGTTCACCGAGTGCACCACCACCAGGCCCGCATCGCCGACCGGCGCCCATGCGCCGGAGATCGCGGCCATGCGTTCCAGACCGATGTAGGCGAGGAAGGTCAGCCCCATCGGCACGACGGCGTCGCGCGGACGCGCGATGCTGGCCGAGATCGCCGGCACGAACAGCAGCAGGTAGTAGTGAAAGCCGCTCGACCAGCCGAGCGCGAGCGTGCCGACCGTCGCATGGCCGAGAACCTCGAGCCGGACGAGCCCGACCGCGAGGCGGTTGCGCCGACGTCCGAGCAATGCGTAGGCCGCGCCGTAGAGCCCGATGCTCACCACGTTCATCCACTGCAGGACCGGCGAATCGAGCAGCCAGAACAGCACGAAGAACGCCACGTCGACGGCCGCGGCCGCCACGACGGTGCGGCGCAGGAACGACCAGAATGCGCCGCCCGCGAGACGTTGGCTCGCGCCGGGGCGTGCGGCGGGACTGAGGGTCGAGGCGGTCATCGGGCATCCGGACCGGGATGGCCCGCCGTCGATGCTAGCGGCGCGACCGATCGCGCACAGGCGGGGCGGCGTGGGCGGACCGCCGCGGTCGATCGGCGGCCAGCAAGGCGCGTCGGTCGGGTGCAGACGGCCGCCGCGCGACGCCTGACGGCGGCCGGCGGCAGGTGTGCGGCGGCAGGTGCCCGGATGCGGGCGCTCAGCGCACCGATGCGACGACGCCGGCGACGGCCGCGGTCAACCGCTTGCCCGCGTCGATGTGCAGGAACTCGTTCGGGCCGTGGGCGTTGGACTGCGGCCCGAGCACGCCGGTGATCAGGAACTGCGCATCGGGGAACTTCTCGCCGAGCATGTTCATGAACGGGATGGTGCCGCCCTCCCCGATCCACGCGGCCGGCTTGCCCCAGGCCGCCATCGACGCGGCATCGGCGGCCTGCTTGAGCCAGGGTGCGGTCGGCGGCGCGTTCCAGCCGGTGGCACCGTGCGCATCCGAGAAGCTCACGCGCGCGTTGTACGGCGGGTCGGCCTCGAGCACGCGCTTCATCAGCGCCGCGGCCCGCTCGCCGTCGACGGTCGGCGGCAGCCGCAGCGACAGCTTCAGCGAGGTCTTCGGACGCAGCACGTTGCCCGCCGACGCGATGCCGGGCAGGTGCTCGGCACCCGTCACCGACAGCGCGGGCCGCCAGGTGCGGTTCAGGATCGCCTCGACCGGGTCGGTGGTCGTGGGCATCGAGTGGGCGTGCGCATCGGGGCCGTGGTTGCAGCCGACCCAGGGGAACTGCTTCCACACCACGTCGCCGAGGATCGCCCCGGCAGCGTGGGCCTGCTCGATGCGCTCCTGCGGGATCGGCGCGTGCAGCGCCTCGGGGATCAGGCGCCCGGTGTCGACGTCGTCGAGCCGGTTGAGCAGCTTGCGGGCGATGCGGAACGACGAGGGCACGAGGCCGCTGGCGTTGCCCGAATGCACGCCCTCCTGCAGCACCTCGACGGTCAGCACGCCGCCCACCAGTCCGCGCAGCGAGGTGGTGACCCAGAGCTGGTCGTAGTTGCCGCAGCCGGAGTCCAGGCCGGCGACGAGCTGCACCTGGCCGAAGCGCGGCGCGAGCCGGGAGAGGTAGTCGGGCAGGTCGGGGCTGCCGCTCTCCTCGCAGGTCTCGATCAGGCCCACGCAGCGCGGGCGCGCGACCTGGCGGGCGTCGAGCGCCTGGATGACGGTCAGCGCCGAATACAGCGCATAGCCGTCGTCGGCGGCGCCGCGCCCGTAGAGCCGGCCGTTCTCGATCACCGGCTTCCACGGGCCGAGGTCCTCGCGCCAGCCGGTCATCTCGGGCTGCTTGTCGAGGTGGCCGTAGAACAGCACCGTGCGGTCCTCGCCGAGGCCGTGGGTGGCGGGCACATCGAAGAAGATGCAGGGCGTGCGGCCGTCGATCGAGATCACCTCGACCTTCAGGCCCGCGATGGGCTGGGCGCGGGCCCAGGCCGCGGCGGCCTCGACGGCGGCCGCGATGTGGCCGTGCTCGGCCCAGCTCGCGTCGAACGACGGCGACTTCGCCGGCAGCCTCACGTACTCCACCAGGCGGGGCACGAGGTCCTCGTCCCACTTGGCGTCGATCATCGGGCGGAGGTCGGACAGGTTCATCTCGGCAGGCTCCTTGCGGGTCGATCGATGATAGCGGCATTCGCGGGGCGCCCGGCCCGGCAGCCGACAGGCGCTCGTCCGGAACGCGGCGCCCGGAATCGCGGACCCGGAATCGCGGACCCGGAATCACGGACCCGGAATCACGGACCCGGAATGCCGGCCTCGGAACGCCAGGCCGGCGCACGGACCTGCCGCTGGGGCGCCGGCCCCATGCCGGCCCTATACTCGGCGCCGTCACGCCACCGACGATGAG
>CAIUGQ010000234.1 GCA_903898725.1 uncultured Burkholderiales bacterium
ACCGATGCCGAAGGTGTACTGCTTGCCGTTCTTGAGCACCTGCTCGAGCGAGGTGATGCCCGAGTCCTTGTGCGTGATCAGGTACGAGTAGTAGCCCGGGGTTCCGTCGAGGTCGACCATCTGCGCGAACACTTCGCCGCTGGAGCGGTCGACCGCGTCCATCGCCGAGCGGTTGCCGTACCAGGCGACCTGGACCTTGTTGAAGCGCTGCGCTTCGATGATGCCGGCGTAGTCGGTGGCGTAGAAGCCGTTGACCTTCAGGCCGGTCGCCTTCGACATGTCCTCGAGGAAGGGCTCCCACATCTGGCGCAGCGCGCCGGCCTTCTCGGTGGCGATGATGCCGAAGTTCAGTTCCTTGAGTTCCTGGGCGCCGACGGTCGTGGCGGCCGCGAGCGCGACGGCCGCGATGGCCGTCCTGAAGGTGCGAAGCATGGGAAGTACCTCTGTCTGGATGTCGAGGGATCAGGCCGCCGCGAGCGCGGAGGCCGGAAGGGAGGGCTCGGCAGCCTCCTCGCGCGCCGCGTCGCGGGCGGGGAAGGCGGATCCGAAGAGCTCGCGCGCCTCGGTGCCGTAGAGCTCGCCGAGCAGCGCGGGGGTCAGGGCCGACGAGGGGCCGTCGAAGACGACCCGGCCGGCGTTCAGCGCGATGGTGCGCGGGCAGTAGCGGATGGCGAACTCGACCTGGTGCAGCGAGACGAGCACCGTGCAGGCGTGCTCGCGGTTCATCTTCGCCAGCAGCTCCATCACCTTGCGGGAGGCTTCCGGGTCGAGCGAGGCGATGGGCTCGTCGGCCAGCACCAGCTCGGCGTTCTGGACGAGGCAGCGCGCGAGCGCCGCCCGCTGCTGCTGGCCGCCGGACAGCGTCGAGGCCCGCTGCCAGGCGGTCTCCTCGATGCCGACCGAGCGCAGCGCGCGCAGCGCCTGCATCCGCTCCTCGAGCGAGAAGCGCATCAGCACGCGGCGCCACCACGAGGTGCGGTGGAGCAGCCCGATCAGCACGTTCGTGGCGACCGGCAGCCGGCCCACGAGGTTGAACTGCTGGAACACGAAGCCGACGCGGCTGCGCTCGTGGCGGATGCGGCGCGAGACGCGCCCGCCCGCCTGCATCGTGCGGCCGCAGACCACGACCTCGCCGTCATCGCCGGCGACGAACCCCGGGATGTGGCGCAGCAGCGTGGACTTGCCCGAGCCCGAGGCGCCGATCAGCGCGACCATCTCGCCCTCGGCGACCGTCAGCGATACCGCATCGAGCGCCTTGCGGCTGCCGAAGGTCTTGCTCAAATGACGGATCTCGACCGCGTTCGGCATGGCTGGGTGCCCGGTGTCATCGGTTTGAAATGCGCGGCGACTAGCGTCGGTGCGCCGCGGCATGCAGCCGTCCGCGGACCGTCGCTGCATGGGGCGGATGATTCACGTCCCGGATGACAGCCCGGTGACCGCACCATGACAGGCCGATGACGGCCACCCGCTCCGCCCACCCCCCCCACCCCGCCACCCCGCCCGCTCGCCCCCCCGAGGACACGTCGATGCACCGCTCCCCCTTCCACGCGGAATCCCTGCGCATCGCCGGCGAACGCATCGCCGGCGACGGCCGCACGATCGAGGTGCGCGACCCGTGGTCGGGCGAGGTGGTGGGCACGGTGCCGAAGGCGCGCGTGGACGACGTGCGGCACGCGCTCGAGGTGGCGCGCCGCTACCGGCCCACGCTGACGCGGGCCGACCGCGCGGCGATCCTCGAGCGCGCGGGGGCGATGGTGGTGGCGCGCGAGCACGAGCTCGCCGCGCTGATCACGCTCGAATCGGGGCTGTGCATGACGGACTCGCGCTACGAGATCGGCCGCGTGCGCGACGTGTTCCGCTTCGCCGCACAGGCGGCGCTTCGCGACGACGGCGAAGTCTTTTCCTGCGACATCACGCCGCACGGCCGCCAGCGCCGCGTCTACACGCAGCGCGACCCGCTGCTGGGCGTGATCGTCGCGATCACGCCCTTCAACCATCCGATGAACCAGGTGGCGCACAAGGTCGCGCCCGCCATCGCCACCAACAACCGGATGCTGCTCAAGCCGTCCGAGAAGGTGCCGCTCTCGGCGCTGCGGCTCGCCGACATCCTCTACGAGGCCGGACTGCCGCCGCCGATGCTCCAGGTGGTGACCGGCGACCCGGACGAGATCGCGGGCGAACTGCTGACCCATCCAGCGGTCGATCTGGTCACGTTCACCGGCGGCGCGGCGATCGGCCGCGCGATCGCCGAGCGCGCCGGCTACCGTCGCCTGGTGCTCGAGCTCGGCGGCAACGATCCGCTGATCGTGATGGACGACGCGGATCTGGACGAGGCCGCGTCGCTCGCGGCATCGGGCTCGTACCGGAACAGCGGCCAGCGCTGCACCGCGGTCAAGCGCATCCTGGTGCAGCACGCGGTGGCCGACGCGTTCGTCGAGCGGCTGGTGGCCCGCACGCGCGCCTGGACCTACGGCAATCCCGGCGACGAGCGGATCGGGATGGGCACGGTGATCGACGAGGCCGCGGCGCGGACCTTCGAGCGCCGCGTCGACGAGGCGGTGGCCGCGGGCGCGACCCTGTGCGTGGGCAACCTGCGCGAGGGCGCGTCCTACTCGCCGACGGTGATCGACCACGTCCGCCCGGAGATGACCGTGGTGCTCGAGGAGACCTTCGGGCCGGTCTCGCCGGTGATCCGCTTCGGGACCGTCGACGAGGCGATCGCGATCGTCAACGGCTCGCGCTTCGGGCTGTCGTCGGGCGTGTGCACCAACCGGCTGGACGTGATCACGCGGCTGGTGGCGGAACTCCAGGTCGGCACGGTGAACGTGCGCGAGGTGCCGGGCTACCGGCTGGAGCTGACGCCGTTCGGCGGCATCAAGGACTCCGGCCTGGGCTACAAGGAGGGCGTGCAGGAGGCGATGAAGAGCTTCACCAACGTCAAGACCTACTCGCTGCCCTGGCCGGCCTGATCCGTCGGTCCCGCCCGACTCGCCCGATCCGCGCCCTCAGGCGCTCCGCAGGAAGCGCCGCGAGTAGCGCGCCTCGATGCGATCGAGGGCGAGCAGCATCGGCAGGTCGGCGCAGCCGAACTCGACATCGTGGTGCGGCTCGCCGATCAGGCGGCCGCCGGCGCGCAGGTAGCCCTTGATCAGCGGGGGCACGACCACGTCGCAGCCGTGCGCCAGCGCCTCGAGCGGCAGGCGCCGCTTCGGGAACACCCGAAGCTCCTCGGGCGCGGCATGCGCCGGCCAGAGCGTCTTCCACAGGCTCGCCGCATAGCCGCCGCCGTCGGCGGTCGGCACGCTCGCGCAGCCGATCAGATAGCGGTGCGGCAGCCCCGCGAGCATCTCGCCCAGCCCCGCCCACAGCAGCATGATCGTCGCGCCGGTGCGGTAGTCCGGATGGACACACGAGCGTCCGAGCTCGACCAGCTCGTGGCGGATCGGACGCAGGCGGTCGGTGAAGAACTCGCCCTCGGTGTACAGGCCGCCGGCGGCCCGGGCCTGCTCGGGCAGCATCACGCGGTAGGTGCCGACCACCTCGCCGCGCTCGCTGTCCTCGACGACGAGGTGCTGGCAGAACCGGTCGAAGAGATCGCGGTCGATGCCGGGCGTGGCACCGCCCAGGCGGGCACCGAACTCTGCGCTGAAGACGCGCCAGCGCAGCCGCTGCGCGGCCTCGATCTGCTGCGGCGTCGTGGCGATGCGGGCGACGAGCTTGCCGGCACGGGCCAGTACGTCGGTTCGGATCGGTGCTTCGAGGACCGCGGCCATCGGCTGCTCCATCGTGGGTCGATGGCGCGCAGCCTGAGCGCCGTGCATTGCGCCGCCGTGACCGCCGCGTGACGGGGCGATGACGCCGGTGTCATCGCACTGAAGCCTGGCGGTCAAGACGCTGTCACGGAGCGTGGCCACGATGCAGCGCAGCATGCAGACCATCGACCTCGTCTACTTCGATGCCGGCGGCGGACACCGCGCCGCGGCGCAGGCACTGCGCGGCGTGATCGCCGCCCAGCGACGGCCCTGGAACGTGCGTCTCGTGCAGCTGATGCACGTGCTCGACCCGACCGATGCGTTCCGGCGCGTCTCGGGCATGGCGCCCGAGGACGTCTACAACCGGCAGCTCGCGCGCGGCTGGACCTTCGGGGTGGGGTCGGAGCTGCGCGTGCTGCAGGCGATGATCCGCATCGGACATCCGGCACTCGTGCGCAGCCTGCGGGCGCACTGGGCGGTGACCCGGCCGGATCTGGTGGTGTCGCTGGTGCCGAACTTCAACCGGGCGATGCACGAGGCACTGCGCGCCGCGCGTCCGGGCGTGCCCTTCGTGACGGTGATGACGGACTTCGCCGACGTGCCGCCGCACTTCTGGATCGAGCCGGGCCAGGACCAGCATCTGGCCTGCGGCACCGCGCGGGCGGTGCAGCAGGCGCTCGAGGCCGGCTACGCGGCCGACCGGGTGCATGCCACCAGCGGCATGATCCTGCGGCGCGAGTTCTACCAGCCCGACCCGTTCGACCGCGACGCCGCGCGCCGGGCGCTCGGGCTCGACCCGCGTCGCCCCACCGGCGTGGTCATGTTCGGCGGGCACGGCTCGGCGCAGATGGTCCGGGTCGCGCAGACCCTCGACGACGTCCAGCTGCTGTGCCTGTGCGGCCACAACGACGCGCTGCTCGACACGCTGCGCACCATGCGGCGGTCCGCGCCGCTGGCGGCGGTCGGCTTCACCGGCGAGGTGCCGCGCCTGCTCCGGACGGCGGACTTCTTCATCGGCAAGCCGGGCCCGGGCAGCCTCAGCGAGGCGCTGCACTGCGGCCTGCCGGTGGTCACGTTCCGCAACACCTGGACGATGCCGCAGGAGCGCTACAACGCGCGCTGGGTGCAGGAGAACGACGTCGGTCGCGTGGTCGCCTCGACGCGCGCGCTCGCCCCCGCCGTGCACGGGCTGCTCGGCGAGCTCGACGCGGTCCGCGCACGGGTGGCGCGGACGAGCAACCGCGCCGTCTTCGAGGTCGTCGACCTGCTGGCGGCGCTGCTGCAGGAGGACGTGCCGCGGGTCGCGGCGCCGGGGCGTCGACTGCGCGCGCTCGCCGCATGAACGCCTTCGCCGAGCCGCTCGACCTCGAAGCCACCCACCGGGTCCGGACCGTCTGGATCTCCGACCTGCACCTCGGCACGCCGGGCTGCCAGGCTGCCGCGCTGCTCGAGTTCCTCAGACGGGTCGACTGCGACACCCTCTATCTGGTCGGCGACATCATCGACGGCTGGCAGCTCAAGCGCTCGTGGTACTGGCCCCAGTCGCACAACGACGTCGTGCAGAAGATCCTGCGCAAGGCGCGCAAGGGCACGCGTGTCGTGTTCGTGCCCGGCAACCACGACGAGTTCGCGCGGCGCTACGTCGGCCACAGCTTCGGCGGCGTCGAGGTCGTCGAGGACTGCGTCCACGTCACCGCGGACGGCAGGCGCCTGTGGGTGACCCACGGCGACCTGTTCGACGGCGTCGTGCAGTGCGCGCGCTGGCTCGCGCACCTGGGCGACGCGGCCTACGAGTTCACGCTGCGGGCCAACCGCTGGTTCAACGTGGCGCGCGCCCGCATGGGCCTGCCCTACTGGAGCCTGTCGCGCTACCTCAAGCTCAAGGTCAAGCGCGCGGTCAGCTACGTCGGCGACTTCGAGGCGGCGGTCGCGCGCGAGGCCCGCCGGCGCGGCGCCAACGGCGTGGTCTGCGGTCACATCCATCACGCCGAGATCCGGACCATCGACGGCGTGCTTTATTGCAACGACGGCGACTGGGTCGAGAGCCTGACGGCGCTCGTCGAGCTGCCCGACGGGCGGCTCGAGATCCTGGACTTCGCCGAGGCAGGGCGCGGCCCTGCGGCCGACGCCGATCAGTCGCGCAGCTCGATGGCGTTCAAGCTGCTGTAGTGATCGGTCCAGAGCGGCACGCCGGGCACGTCGAGCGATTCCGTGCGAACGAGCGCGCCGCCCGCATCGAACCACTGCCGGTTCACCGACGGATGCCGGGCGAGGTAGGCCGCGTCGTGCGTCATCACGAAATGCTGGTTCTGCCGCACGTGGCGTGACGCGTCCGAGGCTTGCCAGCGGTTGCGAAAGCCCATGCCGAGCGCCTCGGCCTGGGCACGCACCACCGGATACAGGTTGAGGTAGCCGTTGGTGATGTTGATCGCGATGAAGCCGTCGTCGGCGAGGTGGCGTCGCCAGATCGCGAAGGCCTCCTGCGTCAGCAGGTGCGTGGGCACCGAACCGCCGGTGAACGCATCGAGCACGATCACGTCGTACTTCACGTCGGCGGGGAGCTGCTCCATCTTCAGGCGCGCATCGCCGACGATCATCCGTTTCTCGACCGCGAGGCAGGCCGACACGTTGTCGAACCAGCGCTCGGCGACGCGCACCGCTTCCGGATTGATCTCGAAGAAGTCGTAGCGGTCGGTGGCTCGCGCATAGGTGGCGAGGGTGCCGGCACCGAGGCCGACCAGCGCGACGCGCGCCGACGGCTGGCGCGCCATCACCCAGTGCAGGGTCTGGCCGATGCCGCTGTCCTCGCCGTAGTACGTGACCGGCAGGCGCCGGCGGGCGGGGTCGAGGTACTGGATGCCGTGCGTGATCTGGCCGCTGTAGAAGACGCGGTGATCGCGCACGGGGTCGTCGGGATGGCGGCGCTCGGCGACCGACACCGTGCCGTAGAAGTTGCGCGACTGGTCGAGCAGGATGCGCTCGTGGTCACGACCCGGTGCACCGCGCAGATGCAGCGGATCCTCCCAGAACAGGACCAGCCCGCCGAGGCAGAGCGTCGCGAGCCCGCCGAGCATCGCGGGGGCGCGTGCCCCGAACGCACCCCGCGCCTCGCGCGCGAGCACCGCGCAGGCGAGCGTCAGCGCGGCGACCAGCATCATCGGCCACTCGTGGTAGTCGTCGAAGAGGTGGGTCGCCACCAGTGCGACGAACAGCCCGCCGCAGGCGCCGCCGAACGACATGAACAGGTAGAACTCGGTCAGGCGGCGGGTGTCGGCGGGCCGGCGCCGGTAGAGCTCGCCGTGGCAGGCGAGGCAGATCAGGAACATCGCCGCGTAGTGCAGGCCGCGCAGGGCGCTGACGCCGTAGTCCCAGTCGACGCCCAGCCAGCCGGGGATCGCATCGCGCCCACTGAGCGCGAGCACCGCGAGCACGCAGGCGGCGGCGGTCCAGCCGGGCCGGTACCAGCGCGGATGGTCGAAGGCCAGGATGAAGGTCGCCAGGTAGAGCGCGAGCGTGGTGATCCACAGCCGCGGCTCGGGCGCGATGTCGTGGCTGACGTGGTCGGTGGTGGCGATGAAGGCGAGCGAGGCGAGCGCGGGCAGCGCGACCCAGGCCGCGCGGCGCGTCCAGCCCGGCGGAGCGGAGGGCGCGGCATCGGCCGCGGTCGGGGCGCGCGTTGTGTCGCGGGCGCCCGACGCGCCGCGCGCCAGGCCGAGCGCGATCGCGGCGCACATCGCGGCGAAGAGCCAGAAGCCCCAGGTCCACATCCGGCCGATCTCAGGCAGGCGGAACGCGGGCTCGAACACGTACGGGAACGACAGCAGCGCGACGAACGAGCCGACGTTCGACAGCGCATAGAGCCGGAACACCGAATCGCCCCGCCCGGTCCGGGTGAACCAGTGCTGCAGCAGCGGCCCGGTGGTGGCCAGACAGAAGTACGGCAGGCCCACGCTCGCGGCGAGGATCAGCAGGATGCGGGCCGCGGGGGCCTCGTCGCCGGTGGGCTTGAGCGAGGCGTCCGGCAGCACCGAGGCCGCGAACCAGGCGGCGAGCGCCAGCAGCAGCGCGTGCACCGCCGCCTGCGTCCGGATCGAGCGATGCCTGCCCAGCAGGTGCGCATAGACGTAGCCGCCGAACAGCACGCACTGGAAGAACAGCATCGCCGTCGTCCAGACCGCCGGGCTGCCGCCGAACCAGGGGAGGATGAACTTGCTCACCATCGGCTGGACCTGGAACAGCAGGAACGCGCTGACGAAGATCGTGAGGGCGAACAGCACGACCGCGATCCGGTCGCCCGGGGAGGCCTGAGGCAGGGCGGCGGGAGGGCTCATCGATGGCGTGGGGCGGTGTGGCGGACGCGGTGGGGGCGGCGCGGGGACGGTGTGAAGGCGATGTACGGGCGTCGTGGCCGAGCGATGGGCCTCGGGTCGCCACGGTCGCGGCGGGCGGAGTCTGAGGGGCCACCGCGCGGCTGTCCAGCCGGGCACCACGCGCCCTCGCCGCCGGTCCGCCGACGGGTCCCGTCGGGCGTCCGACCCGATCGACCGCTCCGACACGCCTCGAAGCTGACGGGCGAGGCGTGCACGCTGCCGGGCTCGCGCCTGCCCGGCGCCCTCGCCCGTACGACCCTCTCCGAGCCCCCGCCCCCGCTTCCCGATGACGATCCCGCCCTCCGTGCCGCTGCTCGAGCCACTGTCCGCGCCGCCTGCCCCGGTCGCGGGGCGGCGGCTGCACCGCACGTTGCGGCGGCGCATCGGGGCGATCGCCGCGGGCCTGCTGCTGTCGGGCCTGATGCCCGGACCGGCCAGTGCGCAGCAGGGCAGCGACGGCGCCGGCACGGCCCCGCCCCGTCAGCGCAGCGGTACCGGCTTCGTGGTGGCGCCCGACGGCCGCCTGCTGACCAACGCGCACGTGGTCGCCGACTGTGTCCGGATCGAGGTCAGCCTGGCCGACGGGCGCCGCGCGAGCGGGCGGGTGGCCGTGCGCGACACGCGGGCCGACCTCGCGCTGATCGAGGGCCTCGGGCCCGCGGCGGCGGTCGCCGGCTTCGGACCCGCCGAGGCGCGCGCAGGCGACGACGTGATCGCGCTCGGCTATCCGCTGCGCGGCCTGCTCGCGATGGAGGCGAACGTCTCGCGGGGCATCGTCAGCGCGACCGCCGGGCTCAGGGACGATCCGACCCGCCTGCAGATCTCCGCACCGATCCAGCCGGGGCACTCCGGCGGCCCGCTGCTCGACGAGTCCGGCGCGGTGGTCGGCGTGGTCGTCTCGAAGCTGAACGCGCTGCGCGTGGCGCGCATGACCGGTGACGTGCCCCAGAACGTGAACTTCGCGATCAAGGCCGGCGTCGCCCAGGCCTTCCTGCGGGCGAACGGCG
>CAIUGQ010000235.1 GCA_903898725.1 uncultured Burkholderiales bacterium
AGGATGTTGGTCTGGAAGGCGATGCCTTCGATCACGCCGATGATCTCGCCGATGCTGCGTCCGCTGGCGCTGATGTCCTGGATCGTGGCCACCACCTCGTTGACCATCCGGCCGCCCCGCGTCGCCACCTCGGCCGCCTGCCGCGCGAGCGCATCGGCGTCGCGGGCGTTGCCCGCGTTGCTCTCGACCGTGCCGGTCAGCCGAGTCATCGTCGCCGCGGTCTCGTGCAGCGCGTCCGCCTGCGCGACGGTGCGTTCGCCGAGCTTGTCGTGACCGACGTTGATCTGATCCGCGGCGCTCGCCACCTCGATGGCGTTTCGCCGCACTTCCCCGACCACCGTGCTCAGTTTTGCGCGCATCGTCTCGAGCGTGCGCTCGAGCTCGCCGACGCTGTCGCGACGCGAGCTCGTGCGGACGGGCCCGCGCAGGCCGAGATCGCCGTCCGCGATCCGTCGCGCCAGGGCCGCGCAACGCTCGACCGGCCGGTCGACGCTGCGCAAGGTCATGCGCGAGATCAGCAGCACCAGCGTGACCGCAAGCGCGAGCGCCCCGAGCGCGAATCCCTGGGAGGTCGACTGCAGCGACTGGAACGCCTTCTCGGACTGGGTTGCGAACGCGCCGGATGCCCGCACCGTGGTGTCCACGTCGACCCGATGGGCGAGGTAGAGCGCGTGAACGCCCGACAGCGCGGCGCGTGCCGCCTCGCGGTCGCCGGCCGCGAGCGGTTCGATCACCTTGGACCGGGCGGCATCGAGGAACTTCGTCGCCGTATCGTGCTGTGCACCGAGGAGTAGCCGCGTGAGCGCGCCCGCCGGCTGGGCCGCCCAGTACTTGACCCGCGCCGCGTACTCGTCGCTCAGGCGTGCATGCTCGCGCCGGGCCTGCGACGCGTCGATCGAACCCTCGACGGCCTGAGACAGGATCAGCCTGAGTTCGATCAGGTACAGCGGCGGCGGCAGGATGTCGGCCACGACGTCTTTTGCGAAGAACACGTCGCCGGCGGCGTCGCTGGCCGCGCGATGCGTCCATTGGGATTGGGCCGCGATGAGGGCCGCGGCCAGGAGTCCGCTTGCCCCGAGCAGGGCGACGGATCGCTTCAGAGTCGAGACGAACAGCATCGGTTCCTCCATGTGTTGCCGGCGTGCGTCGCCCCGTGATCGGGACGGCACCGATGGCAAGACAGGACTTTCCCGTAGCGGTCGCTGCGGGATCGAACGGAACACCGGGCGACCCACCCGGCACTTCGCCCCGATTCTGGAAAGTCGGAATCGGCGTCCGTTCACCCGGACACGGGCTCGGCTACGACTTGCCCGGGCGGTGAAGGGCCGGGTCGATGTCCAGGCGCTTGAGCTTGTCGTACAGCGTCTTTCTCGAGATGCCGAGCTGCTCGGCCGCGGCCTGCACGCTGCCGGCCTGCTCCTGCAAGGCGGCCGAGATCAGCGTCCGCTCGACACGCTCGATGCGCTCCGAGTGGGTGGCAGCACCCCCGGTTCCGGTCTGCACCTGCCGCTCGAGGCCCAGGCACCACCGCTCGGCGAGACCCGCGAGTTCGCGGACATTGCCCGTCCACGGCCGCTGCTGCCAGAGCAGCAGGTCCTCCACCGACCAGACCGGCGGCACGACACCGTGCTTGCGGGCGGCGAGGGCGAGAAAGTGGCGAAAGAGCTGCGGGATGTCCTCGATGCGCTCCCGCAGCGGAGGCATCCGAAGGGTCATCACCTCCAGCCTGAAGAAGAGGTCGCCGCGGAAACGTCCCTGGGCGACGGCCTCGTTCAGGTCGGGGGGAGCCGCCACGACGAATCGGCAGTCGACCCGGACCGGCGATGCCCCCGGGGAACGCACGATGCTGCGCTCGTCGATCGCACGCAGCAGCCGCGCCTGGACGGTCAGCGGCATCGAGTCGATCCCGTCGATGAACAGGGTGCCGCCACGGGCCTGTTCGATTCGGCCCGCCTGCCCGCGCGGCATGCCCGACGCGGCGCCCGGATCCTGCCCGAACAGCTCGTGTTCGAGCACGTCCGCGGGTGTGCCGGCGCACTGCACCGGGACGAACGGGCCGGCGCTGCGAGCCGCCTCGTGCAGCGCACGCCCCGCCACGCTCTTGCCGGTGCCCGTCTCCCCGACGATGAGGACGTCGCAGCCGACCCGCGCGAGCGTGCCGATGTGGGTCCGCACGCCGCGCATGGGCGCGGACTCGCCCAGCAACGGCGACTGAAGCTCACCCTCGAGGGTGCTTGCCGACGCGTCGGGTGCGCGTGCATGCCGATGCAGCGCCAGGGACTGCTTCGTCGATTCGATCAGACGGGCGGCGGGGACGGCCCTGTCGAGGACGTCGGCGGCCCCCTGGCGCATGGCCTGGACGGCCATCGGCACGTCGCACCGATGGGCGACGAGGATCACCGGCAGCAGCGGATCGAACGCGCGAATCGTCCGCATCAGCCCGAGCCCGTCGCCGTCGATCAGCCGGAAATCGGAGACGATCACGCATGGCAACTCGCCACGGCGAGCTGCGGCGACGACCGTCCGCACGCCGTCGAACGTGCGCACGCTGATGCCCTCGGCCTCAAGGTCTCTGGCGAACCTGCCTCGGAAATCCGGGTCGTGATCGACGATGAACACGTCAGCCACGTCCGGCACCTCGACACATCGCGGTCGCCGCTGGACGCGCTCGATGACCTACGCATCGTCTGGAGTTCGGAAGGAAGCCGATTCCGTGCACGAGGAACGGGAATGTTCAATATCAGACAAATTGATAACAAATTGTATCGCCGCCAAGCTTTGGCGCACCTCTGGAAAGGCGAAAGAAGGTGAATTGCCCAGCTGCGCCGACAGGGGCCCCCCGCCTCCGCGCCCATCGCGCCCATCGCGCCATCCGGTCGTGTGCGACCGCGACGCGGGCCTAGATTCCGACGTCGCGGTCCACGGTCGCCCGCCCCGCGCTCAGCGCAGCCCCTCGGCCAGCGCGCGCAGCACCTCGTCCGTGTGCTCCCCAAGCCGCGGTGCCGGCCCCGGCACGGGCAGCCCGCCGTCGTGCCAGGTCGCGCCCGTGCCGATCGTGCGCAGCGTGCCCTCGGTCGGATGCTCGGCGGTGCCGAGAAAGCCCGTGGCCAGCAGCTGCGGGTCGGCGAGCATCTCGTCGATCGAGTGCATGCGGATCGCCGGCACGTCGATCGACTCGAGCAGCCCGAGCGCCTCGCGGGTGTCACGCGCGCCGAGCTCGGCGTCGACGATGCCGTACAGGCGGTCGACCTGCTGCGTGCGGCCCTCGATCGTCGCGAGCGACGGATCGGCGGCCCACTCGGCGGCGCGCCCGGTGGCGGCGAAGAAGTCCTGCCATTGCCGGGCCGAATAGATCATCGCGCACAGCCAGCCGTCGCGCGTCGCGTAGGGCCGACGGTCGCGGGCGAGGTGGCGCGGATAGCCGACGGGCCCGAGCGCGGGCACGAAGCTCTCGCCCTGCAGGTGGTCGGCGAGCACCAGGCGCGCCATGGTCTCGAACATCGTCACGTCGATCGCGCGGCCGTGCCCATCGCGGTCGCGCTGGCGCAGTCCGGCGAGGATGTGGCTGACCGCGGCCATGCCGGTCACGCGGTCGGCGATCGCCAGTGGCGCGTAGCGCGGGCGCTCGGAGCCCGCGGCGAGCGACAGCCACGGCAGGCCGGCGGCGCCCTGGATGATGTCGTCGTAGGCGGGGCGGCCGTCGTACGGGCCGCCGCGCGCGAAGCCGAAGAGGCCGACGTAGAGCAGGCGCGGCGCGATCGCGCGCACCGCGTCGAAGTCCAGGCCGAGCCTCGCCATCGCCTGCGGGCGCACGTTGTAGACGAGCACGTCGGCACTCGCGAGCAGGCGGCGCATCGCGTCGCGGCCCGCGTCGGCCTTGAGGTCGAGCACGACGCTCTTCTTGCCGCGGTTGGCGTTCATGAAGATCGCGCCCATGCCCGGCGAGCGCATCGGCCCGATGCCGCGGATCAGGTCGCCCTCGGGCGGCTCGACCTTGATCACCTCGGCGCCGAACTCGGCGAGCGTCTGGGTCGCGAACGGCCCCATCAGCACGGTGGTGAGGTCGACGACACGCACGCCCTCGAGCGGCGCGGCGGGCCCGCTCATTCGGCCTTCGCGCCGGTGTCGGCCACCACCTTCGACCAGCGCGCGAGCTCGCTCTTCAGGTAGGCCGAGTACTCCTCGGGCGAGCTGCCGAGGATCTCGGTGCCCTGCGCGATCAGCTTCTGGCGGGTCTCCTCGTGGGCGAGCACCTTCCGCAGCTCGGCATTGAGCCGCTGCACGATCGGCGCGGGCGTGCCGGCCGGCAGCACCACGCCCTGCCAGGCGCTCATCTCCATGCCGGCCATCACCGTCTCGGTCAGCGTGGGCACGTCGGGCAGCACCGCGAGGCGCTTGGGCATGGTCACCGCCAGCGCGCGCAGGCGGCCGTCCTTGATGTAGGGCAGCGCGCTGTTGACGGTGTCGGTCATCAGGTTCACGACGCCGGCCGCGGTGTCGACCAGCGCCGGGGCGCTGCCCTTGTACGGGACATGCGTCATCTGCAGCCCGAGCGCCGAGGCGAGCGCCGCGGTGGCCAGGTGCGTGATCGTGCCGGTACCGGACGAGCCGTAGTTCAGCTTGCCCGGATTCGCCTTCGCGTACGCGACGAACTCCTGGATGGTCTTCGCCGGCACCGACGGATGGACCATCACCAGCATCGCGTTGGTGGCGGTGGTGCTCACCGGCGCGAAGTCGCGCAGCGTGTCGTACGGGACCTTGCCGTAGAGCGCGGGCGCGATGGTGATCGCCGAGGTGTTGTAGAACATCGTGTAGCCGTCGGGCGCGGCCTTCGCGGCGAGGTCGGCCGCGAGGTTGCCGCCGGCACCCGGCTTGTTGTCGACGATCACCGACTGGCCGATCTGCTCGGACAGGCGCTGCGCGACCACGCGCGCGACGATGTCGGTCGGACCGCCGGGCGCGAAGCCGATGATCATCCGGACGGGCCGGGCCGGCCAGGCGGGCTGCTGCGCGAAGGCGGCACCGGCGGCGGGCAGCACCGCGCAGGCGAGACCGGCGCGGATCACGCGGCGGCGGGCAAGGGTCGTCGTCATCGTGGAGGCTCCAGGTGTTCGGTGTTCGTTCGTAAGGGGATCAGGCATCGAATCGGTCGAGCACCGCGCCCGGGCCGCGGCCCGCTGCGTGGCCGAGGATCGTCGTACCGTCGAAGGTGCGTGTGCCGTTGACCCAGGTGCCGTGCACGCCCACCGGGTCGCGCACCAGGCGGCGCGCGCCGCCCGGCAGGTCGTGCGCGGCGCGCAGCCTCGAGATGCCGACGGTGGCCGGATCGAACAGCAGCAGG
>CAIUGQ010000236.1 GCA_903898725.1 uncultured Burkholderiales bacterium
CTTCATCAACCAGTCGCTCAAGGACTTCGGGCTCGGCGTGGACCTCGCCACGCTCAAGGCCACCAAGGAGTACACCTACTTCAAGCCGAAGTACGTGCTGTACGCGACCTACCTGTCCGAGAAGATCGGCTACGCGCGCTACATCACCATCTTCCGGCAGCTCGAGCGCAACCCCGAGAAGCGCTTCCACCCGATCTTCAAGTGGTTCGAGCGCTGGTGCAACGACGAGTTCCGCCACGGCGAGTCGTTCGCGCTGATGATGCGTGCCGACCCGTCGCTGCTGCGCGGCGGCAACGTGCTCTGGATCCGCTTCTTCCTGCTCGCGGTCTACGCGACGATGTACGTGCGCGACCACACGCGCCCGATGCTGCACCGGGCGATGGGCCTGGAGTCGGACTCGTTCGACTACAAGGTCTTCGACATCTGCTCCGAGATCACGCGCCAGGTGTTCCCCATCGTCCTGGACACGGACAATCCGAAGTTCCGCGCGGGGCTGACGCGGCTGCATCGCCTGAGCGAGGCGGCCGAGGCGGCCAAGGCGCGCGGCGGCGTGGTCGGCGCGATCCAGCGCGCGGCCTGCGCGGTCGGCGCGGCCGCCACCTTCGCGCGGCTCTACGTGCTGCCGGTCAAGCGCAACGCGCTGCCCGAGCAGGTGCGCGTGGCGCCGGCCTGGTGAACCCGGAAACGCTGGTGCACTGATGCAGTTCGCATTGCCCTTCGCGTTCACGGTGCTCGTCTGGTGGGCGAGCACCGGCGCGATCCTGTATCTCGACGGACTGCCGCGGCGGACCTTCCCGTACACGATGGCGGGCACCACCGTCGTGGCGGCGCTCGCGGTCTGGGGCCTGTGGTACAGCAGCGGGCAGACGACGGTGGCGGGCGCGTACTGCGGCTTCACCTGCGCGATCCTGATCTGGGGCTGGCAGGAGGTGGGCTTCCTGCTCGGCTACGTGACCGGCCCGCGGCGCAGCCCGTGTCCGGTCGGCTCGACGGGCTGGTCGCGCGTGCGGCATGCGTTCCAGACCGTCGCCCATCACGAGCTCGCGCTGGTGGTGCTGGCGCTCTTCGTGCTGTTCGCGACCTGGGACCGACCCAACCAGACCGGGCTGTGGACCTACCTCGTGCTCTGGACGATGCGCCAGAGCGCCAAGCTCAACGTGTTCCTCGGCGTGCGCAACCTGAACGCCGACTTCCTGCCCGAGCACCTGAAGTACCTGCAGACCTACTTCGTGCGTGCGCCGATGAACGCGCTGCTGCCGGTGTCGGTGGCGGCCGCGACGATCGTCGCCGTGCCGCTGTGGCAGGCCGCGGTGCACGGCGCCGACGCCTTCGAGGTCGCGTCGCTGACGCTGGTGGCGGCGCTGCTGTCGCTGGCGATCCTCGAGCACCTGCTGCTGGTGCTGCCGCTGCCCTCGGAGAAGCTGTGGTCGTGGGGCATGCGCTCGCATGCGGCGACGGCCGCTGCCGCGGCTTCGGTCGCAACGCCGCCGCCGCAGCGCTGAACGGCGTCGGACGCGGGACGGGTCGAGCGGGCCCGGCCGGAGCCTCCGTCGAGCGTCCCGCCAGACAGGCGGCTCAGGCGATCAGGTAGCCGCCGTCCACCGGCAGCACCACACCGGTCACGAAGCCCGCCTCGGGCGAGCACAGGAACATCACCGGGCCGGCGACGTCCTCCGGTCGCCCCCACCTGCCCATCGGCGTGCGCGCGAGGATCGGACCGGCGCGCACCGGGTCGTCCTGCAGCGCCTGCGTGAGCGGCGTCGCGATCCAGCCGGGCGCCACCGCGTTGACGCGGATGCCCTGCGGCGCCCAGGCGATGGCAAGGCTCTTGGTGAGCTGCGCGATCCCGCCCTTGGACGCACTGTAGGCCGGCACCAGGCCGCCGCCGAAGAAGCTCAGCATCGAGGCGACGTTGACCACGCTGCCGCCGGTGCGCGCGAGCAGCGGCCGGGCGGCCGCGCACACCCGCATCGCGCCGTTCAGGTTGATGTCGATGACCTGCGCGAACACCTCGGGGTCGTGCTCGTCGCCGCGGCGGATCACGCCGGCGGCGTTCACCACCACGTCGAGTCGCTCCAGCCCGCCGACCAGCGCGGTGACGGCCGCGGCATCGGTCACATCGAGCGCCGCGATGCGCAGCCGCTCGCTCGAGGCCGGCGTCGCGGCGTTGACGAGGCCGGCGGCCACCACGTCCGCGCCCGCATCGCGCAGCGCCTGCGCGATCCCCAGGCCGATGCCGCTGGTGCCGCCGGTGACGAGCGCGCAGCGCCCGCTGAAGTCGAAGCTCAAGGGTGTCTCCCGATGTCGTGGACGGCGGTGGTCGCGCGGCGGCGGGTGCCGCCGGGGCCGAGGGCAGGAGGGTGACCGGAAGCGTGCGCAGGGGCAAGTCGGTCGGGGTCCGGGATGGCATGCATCCACCGCGATGACTTCGTCGTAACGCCAATGGACCTGGGCAGACCAAGTTGGGATCCCACGCGCACAGCGTCCCGCTGTCCGTCGGTCCGCACGACCCTTTCAACGCACTGGAGCGAACGACTTGAAGACGATGACGTTTCCCCTCGCCACGCTGACCCTCGCGCTCTTCGGAACCGCCGCGCTCGCGCAGCAGCCCGCCCCGGCCGCGCCGGTGGACCCGAACGTGTTCATCAACCAGTTCGAGTCGACCTTCGGCAAGTTCGACGGCTACCGCCGCTCCGGCGCCAAGGGCATCTGCGCGATGGGCGAGTTCGTCGGCAGCGCGGACGCACGCGGCCTGTCCACGTCAACGGCGTTCAGCGGCCGTCCCGTGCCGGTGATCGTCCGCTTCTCGGTCGGCGGGGCCAACCCGAAGGCGCCGGACAACACGCGGGGCCAACGGAACCTGGCGCTGCAGTTCAACCTGCCCGATGGCGACCGCTGGCAACTGGGCAACATCTCGGCGCCTGTCTTCGGGGCCTCCTCGCCCCAGCAGTTCCTGGGACGCATCGCGTCGCTGCAGCCCGATCCGGCCACGCGGATGCCCGATGCGGCCAAGGTCAAGGCGTTCGCGGATGCGAACCCCGACGTGCTGCTGCAGGGCAAGTACTTCGCGTCGCAGCCGATTCCGGCCAGCTTCGGCGCCGTCAACTACTGGGGCGTGCATGCCTTCGGCTTC
>CAIUGQ010000237.1 GCA_903898725.1 uncultured Burkholderiales bacterium
ACCGAGCGCATCCGACACGCCGTCGGTCGCGAAGTTGATGCCGACCACCAGGGTCGCGATGCACAGCGCCGGCGCCAGGATCAGCCACGGCTCCGACCGGATCGACGACAGGCCGTCGTGGATCATCAGCCCCCAGTCGGGCGTCGGCGGCGAGATGCCGAGCCCGAGGAAGGACAGCGAGGACACCAGCAGCAGCGCGCTGGAGGCACGCAGCGCGAACTCCACCGCGAGCAGGTCGGCGACGTTGGGCAGCAGCTCGCGCAGCACGATCGAGGCGGACGACTCGCCGCGCAGCTGCGCGGCCCGGACGTAGCCGTGCTGCATCAGCACCAGCCCCTGCGCGCGCGCGGTCCGGATCACGCCCATCATCTTGATCGTCGCGACCACCGCGATGAGCACGCCGGTCGACTGGCCGAAGCCGGTGACGAAGAGCGCGACGAACAGGATCGACGGAATCGCGAGCTTGGTCTCCACCAGCCTCGACACCACGTCGTCGAACGCGCCCCGTCGGCAGGCCGCCGTCAGTCCGATCAGCCCGCCCCCCACCGCGGCGATCGCGCCGGCCGCGAAGGCGACGACGATCGACACGCGACCGCCCATCAGCAGCCGCGACAGGAAGTCGCGCCCGAGCTCGTCGGTGCCGAGCGCATACGGCCCGCCCGGCGGCTCGAGGGGCGCATCCACCAGCTTGAGCGGATCGAAGGGCACGATCGCCGGCGCGAGCAGCGCGAGCGCCACGTGCACGATCACGACCGCCAGTCCGATCAGGGCGAGCGGCCGTCGCCGGAGCACGCTCCAGGCGCGGCTCATGCGGGCCGCGTCCGAGGATCGAGCGCCAGGATCGCGAGATCGGCGGCGAGATTGAGCGCCACGACCAGGCCGGCCGACATCAGCGCGATCGCCTGGATCACGTGCACCTCGCGGCGCGTCACCGCGCGCACCAGCTCCTGCCCGAGACCGGGATAGGCGAACACCAGCTCGACCACGACGATGCCCGAGACCAGTGCCGCGGCGTACAGGGCGATCGCCGTCAGGCTCGGGATCACGGCCGACGGCAGCGCGTGCAGGAACACGACGCGCCACTCCGGCACGCCGGTCAGGCGCAGCCGCTCCACCGCGTCGCTCGCCAGCGCGTCGATCATGCCGACGCGCAGCAGCCGGGCGAGGTAGGCGACCGATCCGATGAGGACCGTCGCCGCCGGCAGCGGCGCGGCCGCGAGCAGCACCAGTGCCGGATCGCGGGTGTTCGCGGTCACCGTCGCGGGGAACAGCGGCCACCAGACCGCGAAGACCATCACCAGCGCCGTGCCGATCACGAACTCCGGGATCGAGTACCCGACGATCGCAGCGGTCGACAGCACGGCATCGGGCGTGCGGTCTCGCCACCATGCCGCCGCGGTGCCAATCGCGATCGCTACCGGGATCGCCAGCGCCAGCACCGTCGCCGCGAGGATCAGCGAATTGCGCATCGGGTACGCGACGAGGCCCGACACCGGCGCCTTCGACACCAGGGTGCGCCCGAAGTCGCCCTGCAGCGCACCCAGCACGAACGCACCGAAGCGCTCGGGCGCGGGCCGGTCCAGGCCGAGCTCGTGCTTCATCGCAGCCAGCCGCTCGGGCGGGATCATCGAGAGCTCTTCGGCCGACAGCGACACGTCGAGCGCGTCGCCCGGCAGCACCTCGGTCGCGACGAACACGAAGGTCGCGAGCAGCAGCAGCGTGAGCGCCGACAGCGCGACGCGGCGGGCGATCGCGATCAGCACGCCCGACGGCCCCACGCGCCGTGCGCGCTCATGCCTTCCAGACCTCGTCGAAGCGCACCGACCAGATCTGCGGGTGGAAGCGCAGGTTGCGCACCGCGCGCCGCTTCACGAGGAAGTTGTCGCCGCCGGCCGCCAGCACCGCCGGCACCTCCTCGTGCAGGATGCCCTGCATCTCGGCGTACAGCGTCTTGCGGATCGCGGCGTCGCGCGTGACCATCGCGCGCTGGTAGAGCGCCATGTAGCGGTCGTGCTCCGGGCCGCTCCAGTGGCCGCTCTCCACGTTCGCCCCGCGCATGCGAAAGAGCGAGATGCCGGGATTGCGCGAGCCGACCGCGGTCATCGCGAACTTGTGGAACCGGCCCTTCGACAGGTCGTTGTCGCCGGTGCGGAACTGCACGTAGCCGTCGTTCGGACGCTCCTCGATCGGCATCTCGATGCCCGCCTCCTTCACCGACTGCTGCAGCACCTGGAAGTAGCGCGGCACCTCGGGCAGCTGCGGGCTGAAGTACAGCGTCGGCAGCGTGATCCCGTTCGGATGCCCGGCCTCGGCGAGCAGGCGCCGGGCACGCGCCAGGTCGCGTCCGCCCGGACGCGGCACGAACGCGGGGTCGGTGACGACCAGATGGCTGTCGTTGCCGACCCAGCCGAACTTGCCGCCATAGGCGATCCGCACGATCGACTCGCGGTCGATGGCCGCAGCGAACGCCTGGCGCACGCGCTTGTCGAGGAACGGCGAGCCGACGTGCTTGGGGAGCTGGATCACGAAGCTGTAGCCGCCGCGGGCGGTCTCCAGGTCGAACGCGGCGTCGCCCTGCAGGCGCTGCGCTGCGCGCGGATCGACGCTCAGCACCGCGTCGAACTGGCCAGCGCGCAGGCCGTTGAGCGCGGCCTCCTGCTGACCCTCGCGGTTGTGGATCTCGACGCGATCGAGGTAGGGGAAGCCGCGTCGCCAGTAGCCGTCGAAGCGCTCCATCACCAGCGAGCGGTTCGGGTCGCTCGAGACGATCCGGAACGGACCGGTGCCGATGCCGTCGAACCCGATCCGATCGAGCGGCGCCGCCGGCATGATCACGCTGTTGTACTCGGCCAGCACGTACGGGAACTCGGCGTTGCCCGCGTCGAGCGTGAACCGCGCCAGCAGCCGCGACGGCGCCTCGATCCGGACGATCTGCCGCGCGAAGGGCGCATTGGCGCGGTGGTAGTCGAACGAGGCGACGACGTCCGCCGAGCTCAGCTCCCGCCCGTCGTGGAAGCGCACGCCGTCGCGCAGCGTCACATCCCAGACCTTCAGCGTGTCGTCGGCCGGCTCGACCTTGGCCGCCAGTTCGAGCTCCCACTCGAGCTTCTCGTTGACCCAGGTCAGGCAGTTCCACTGCAGCCGCGTGTTGGCGTCGACGATGAAATAGGGATGGCGCGAGTTGCTCGCGTCCGCCGAGCGGCGGTTGGCGGACAGCTGCGCGTAGACGAGCGTGCCGCCGCGCTTGGGCGAATCCGCCTGCGCCCGCGCCGAGGGCGCGATGCCGACAGCGGTCGCGGCGAGGCCGGCCTGCACGAACGTGCGTCGATCGAAGGTCATCGGAGCGTCTCCAGCAAGAGGGCAGGGGGGGCGCGGGCTCAGGCCTTCCAGACCTCGTCCCAGCGGATCGACCAGTGCTGCGGGTGGTTCTTCAGGCCACGCACCGAGGGGCGCTTGACCAGCAGGTTGTTGCGGCCGGCCGGCAGCAGTGCCGGCACGTCGTCGGCGACGATCCGCTGCATCTCGGCGTACAGGCCCCGGCGCTCGGCCGCATCGGCGGTCACCATCGCGCGCTCGTACAGCACCATGTAGCGGTCATGGGCCGGTCCGCTCCAGTAGCCCGACTCGTTGTTCGCGCCGCGCATGCGGTACAGGCTGATGCCGGGGTTGCGCGGACCGACGGCGGTGTACGCGAAGCGATGGAACTTCCCCTTGGCCAGGTCCGCGTCACCGGTCCGGAACGCGAGGTAGCCGTCGTTCGGACGTTCCTCGATGGGCAGCGTGATGCCCGCCTCGCGCACGCTCTCCTGGATCACCTGGAAGTAGCGCGGCATCTCGGGCCACTGCGGCGCGTAGTACAGGGTCGGCAGGGTGATGCCGTTCGGGTGGCCGGCCTCCGCCAGCAGCGCGCGGGCGGCCTTGAGGTCCCGGCCGCCCGGCCGCGGCACGAACATCGGGTCGGTGCCGGCGAGGTGGCTGTCGTTGCCGACCCAGCCGCCGCGCTGCCCGCCGTAGACGATCCGCACGATCGCCTCCCGATCGATCGCGAGCGCGAGCGCGCGCCGCACGCGCACGTCGGCGAACGGCGAGCCCGGGTGCTTGGGCAGCAGGATCACCGCCTGGTCGCCGGACGACGCGGGCAGCAGCTCGGTGTCGGCCTCGGCCTGCAGCTGGCGCGCGAGCCGCGGATCGATGTTGAGCACCGCATCGAACTGCCTGGCCCGGAAGCCGTTGATCGCCGACTCCATCTGCCCCTCGCGGTTCACCACCTCGAGCCGGTCGAGGTAGGGCAGCCCGCCGCGCCAGTAGCGCTCGTTGCGCTCGAACACCATGCGCCGCTGCGGATCGGCGGACACGATGCGGAACGGCCCGGTACCGATGCCGTCCAGGCCGATCCGGTCCGGGTCGGCCGCCGGCATGACCACGTTGTCGTACTCGGCGAGCACGTACGGAAACTCGGCGTTCCCGGACTTGAGGTGAAAGCGCACCGACAGCGGGCCGGTCACCTCGATGCGGGTGATCTGCTGCGAGGCGAAGTTCTTCAGCCGGTGAAGCTCGAACGACGCGGCGACGTCGCGTGCCCGCATCTCGCTGCCGTCGTGGAACCGCACGCCCTCGCGGAGCGTGGCCTCCCAGACGTCGAGCTTCGAATCGACCGGCCGGACCGAGGTCGCGAGCTGGTCGACGACGCCGAGGCGCTCGTCGACCCAGGTCAGGGTGTCGTACGCCGACCGGGTGATCAGGTCGACCATGTAGTACGGGTGCTTCGTGTTGCTCGCGTCGCCGCCGCGTCGGTTGCCCGAGCATTGCGCGTACACCAGCGTCCCGCCCCGGCGGGGCGTCTCCTGCGCGAACGCCGGGCCGACGAGCCCTGCTTCGAGCGCGGCGAGCAGCATCGCGGCCTGCTGCACCACCTCACGGCGACGGGGATCGAAGTCCGGCATTGACATAAAAACTCTCTATAAGCAAAATTGACGTCATAACAAGATTATCAGCGAGGCGTGACATTCGCATGACGTCGACTCCCACAGCCGGTGCCCCGAAGCCCGCGCCCCCCGGACGGCGCGACGGAGGCATCACCCTCTCGGCGCTGCGCACCTTCGTCGCGGTGGCCGAGGCCGGCAGCGTCTCGCGCGCCGCGGAGGCGATCGGCGTCAGCCAGCCGAGCGTCTCGATCCAGCTCGCCGGTCTCGAGGAGGCCTGCGGCGTGCTGCTGATGCGCCGCAAGCCGGCGGTGGCGCTGACCGAGGCGGGCCGCGACCTGTTCGTGCGCGCACGGCTCATCATCAGCCGCCTCGAGGAGTTCGAGGACTCGGTGAACGCGCTGCGCGGCCTGCGCCGAGGGCGCCTGTCGGTCGGGCTGTCGGCCCCGCACTGGGCGATGCCGCTGATCGCCTCGTTCCTCGCCGCGCACGAGACGCTCGCGATCGTCACCTCGCTCGGCAACACCGCGACGCTGCTCGACGACATCGCGCGCTGCCGGATCGACGTCGGCGTGATGACGCTGCTCGGCCCCGATCCGCAATTCGCGTGCTCGCGGATCGCCGCACCGCGCCTGGCCCTGTGCGTGCGCGGCGACCATCCGCTGGCAGGCCGCGCGGGCGTGCGACCGGCCGAACTGATGGGCGAGCGGTTCGTGCTGCGCGAGGAGGGCTCGATGACCCGCCGGGTGCTCGAGGCGGCGTTCGCCGCGGAAGGGCTGGCCGTGCCCGCCGCGATGGTGCTCGGCTCGCGCGAGGCGCTCAAGGAGGCGGTCGCCGCGGGGCTCGGCGTCGCGGGCCTGTTCGACGACGAGCTCGGCGCCGACCCGCGCCTGAGGACCGTGCCGCTGGTGGGCGACCTGCCGGCCTCAGGCGTCTACGCGGTCGCCCTGCGGGAGTCGCTCGAGATCCCGGCGGTCCGCGCGTTCATCGACCATGCGGCAGGCTTCAGCCTGCCTGCCGTCGAGCCCGGTCGATCGCCGCGAGGAAGTGCTCGAACGGCGGCGGCGTCGCGTGCGGGTCCTTCGCGAGGTCGTCGATGAGGCGCAGCCGCACCGCGCCGCGGAACGCGGGCTCGCGCTCGAACGCCGCCGCCTCGGCCGGGCTCATCGGGCCGCCCTGCCGCGCGAGCGAGCGCACCGAATCGCCCGACAGCGTGCCGAAGTAGGCCGGGTCGGTCGCGCACAGCCAGCGCTTGGCGGCGACGTGCAGCGCGATCGGCCCGACCACCCCCTCGCCGAACCAGCGGGACAGCCAGGCCGAGGCCCGGGCCTCGTGGCGATCGTCGACGCCTTCGCGCGCCGGATCCTCGCCCAGGTCGTGGATCATGTGGCCGACGTCGTGCAGCAGCGCGGCCACCACGCCTTCGTCCGATTCACCCCGCGATTCGGCGAGCGCGCCCGACTGCAGCGCATGCTGGAGCTGGTTGATCCGGGACAGCCCGTAGCGGGCGGTGGCCTTCGATCCGTAGATGTCGAGCAACGCGGTGGTCAGATCGTCCGTCATCGAGTCTCTGCGATCACTTTGTCATAAGTTGAATGCTATGACAACGCTATCCTGATTGCCGGATCCGAGCAAGCGCGAGACGATGACACGCGGTGTCGGCTGCGGGGCGAGGCTCAGTCCGCCCGCTTCGGCACCGCCTTGAACCACGCGTCGAACTCGGCCTTCCACCACTTCGCGTTCGCGGTCGTGCCGTGTCCGCCGGTGTCCGCGCTGCCGGGCACCAGCAGCAGCCGCGCATGGCGCACCTTCGCCAGCTCGCGCTCCATCACGCCGAGCTCCGGCGGGTTGCGCTCGTCGTCGGCCGAGTTGATCGCCAGCACGTGCGCCTCGACGAGACCCAGCTTCGACGACGGGTCGTAGTCGCGCGAGGCGTCCCACTGCCAGACGTGGTTGTTCGCGTCGCCGGTGAACGGCGCCTTGAGCCGCGCATCGAGCAGCGCGTCGGCGCGCGCACGGTCCGGGGCGGCCTTGACCAGCGCCTGGTTGCCGCCATTGGTGGCGATCGCATAGAAGACCGAGGCGAACTGGATGCTGCGCGGCTGCACGGTGTAGTCGCCGCCCTTCCAGTCGGGGTCGTTGCGCACGGAGTCGATGATCAGCCGGCGGGTCATCCAGTTGCGGCCCGACATCGCCGCCGGCATCGAGGCCATCGGCACGGCGGCATCCAGCATCTTCGGATAGCGGGTCGCCCAGACCCAGGTCTCCATGCCACCCATCGAATTGCCCAGCACCAGGCGCAGCCGCCTGATGCCCAGCCCCTCGGTCACCAGCCGGTACTGGGCGTCGACCATGTCCTCGTAGTTGTAGCGCGGGAACTTCGCGCGCAGCCCGTCCGAGGGCTTGGACGAGCCGCCGGTGCCGATCGCATCGGGCAGGATGATGAAGTACCGGCGCGCATCGAGCGGCTGGCCGGGGCCGAACATCTCGCCGGCGAAGTTCGCCCCCATGAAGCTCCCGCCATTGCCGGTGGTGCCGTGCAGCAGCAGCACCGGCTCGCCCGACGGATCGCCGACGGTGCGGTAGGCGACGTTCATCGCGGCCATCGTCTCGCCGGTGTGGAAGCGGAAGTCGCGCGCGACCCAGGTGGCGAGCTTCGCCTCGGGAACGGTGGATGCGGGCTGGGCGGTGGCCTCGGCGGGCAGGAACGCGGCGATCGACAGCGACATCGCCAGCGTCGCGAGCAGGGTGCGCATGGGTGGGGTCTCCTCGTTGTGGGCCGGTGCGTCGACGGCCCTCGGACCCTCGGGTCCGGGGCGGCGCGCACCGTCCGACGATGATGCACGCGCGCGGCGCGCCGCGGCGTTCCGCTTTCGCTGGAGCGGCCCGGGGTCGGCGCGGCGGCGCCAGCGCCGCGGACCGTGCCCGGGACTATGCTCGCCCGACGCGCCCCCGACGGCGCGCCGCAGATCGAGACGACCCGAACCGGGAGGAGACCCCGTGCACCCCATCGCATCCCGCACCGCGCTGGCCGCGGCGCTCGCGGCCGGCGCGCTCGCGCCGCAGGCGGCCGAGGCCCGCATCACCCGCATCGAGATCCTGCGCGTCGAGCCGGCCTTCGGCGGCCAGGCGTTCGGTGCGGTCGGCCCCTACGAGCGCGTCATCGCGCGCGCCCACGGCGAACTCGATCCGGCGGCCCCGGCCAACGCATCGATCCACGACCTCGCGCTGGCGCCCCGCAACGCGGCGGGGCGGGTCGAGTACGCGACCGACGTCCAGATCCTGCGGCCCGCCGACGCCTCGAAGGGCAACGGGGTGCTGTTCCTCAACATCCTGAACCGCGGCAACAAGGGCGGGCACGCGCTGTTCAATGCCGACGTGCCGGCCAACGTCGCCCGGATCAACGCACTCGCCGATGCCGGCGACGGCCACATGCAGCGGCAGGGCTACACGACGGTGTGGTTCGGCTGGCAGGCCGACGTGCTGCCGGGCAACGACCGGATGCTGCTGAAGGTCCCCGTCGCCCGCAACGCCGACGGCTCGCCGGTGACCGGCACCGTGCGCAGCGAGCTGGTCACGCAGGTGCCGACCACGACGCTGAACCTCTCGAGCGGCTGGTTCACCGCGATGTCGACCGCGCCCTACCCGAGCGTGAGCACCGACAACCGCACGCCGCTGGCCGACGGCTTCGTGCCGATGCTCACGGTGCGCACGCGCGCGCAGGCGCGGCCGCTGAGGTTCCCGAACACCGACTGGTCGTTCGGGTCCTGCCCGCAGGGCGGGGCGGCGACGCCGAGCGCCACGCAGATCTGCCTGCCCTCGGGCTTTCGGCCCGGCCACGTCTACGAGCTGAGCTACCGCGCCCGCGATCCGCTGGTGCTGGGCATCGGATTCGCGGCGGCCCGCGACGTGGCGTCGTTCCTGCGGCACGAGGCCGCCGACGATACCGGCACGCCGAATCCGGCCCGGGTGAAGGACGCGAAGACGATCGTCATGGGCTCCTCGCAGAGCGGGCGGTTCATCCGCTCGTTCCTGCACCGCGGCTTCAACCGCGACGAGCGCGGGCGCATCGTCTACGACGGCGCGATCCCGCACATCGGCGGCGGACTGATGCCGCTCGACGTGCGCTTCGGGCAGCCGGGGCGCTCGGCGGGCACCGAGCAGGTCGACAACCTGTCGCCGGGCACCGAGTTCCCGTTCGCCTACACGCGCACCACCGACCCGATCACCGGCCGCAGCGCCGGCCTGCTCGACCGCTGCCGAGCGGACGGCTCGTGCCCGAAGATCGTCCACGCGGCGACCGCGCTCGAGATGTGGGAGCTGCGCCAGTCGCTCGGCTTCACCGATCCGCTCGGCACCACCGACCTGCCCGAGCCCTCGAACGTGCGCAGCTACATCATGGCCTCGACGCAGCACGCGCCGGCGCCGTTCCCGCTGCCGCAGAAGGGGCCGTTCCCGCCGGGCTGCCAGCAGCAGTCGAACCCGAATCCGCAGGTCTGGACGATGCGGGCGCTGCTCGCGGCGACGACCGCCTGGGTGCGCGACGGCGTCGAGCCGCCGCCGAGCGAACGGCCGACGATCGCGGGCGGCGAGCTGGTCGCGCCCGACCAGGTGCGCTTCCCGTCGATCCCGGCGAATGCCTACGGCGGCGTCGAGCGGCCGGCGGTGCGATTCCGCGCGGTGCACAACCCGCTGTCGGCCCAGGACTACGGCCCGGGCTTCGACGCGGGCGACTCGCGCGGCACGCTGACGATCGAGCCGCCCCGGCTCGGCGTCGCCCGCTACAACGTGCTGGTCGCTCAGGTCGACGTCGACGGCAACGACCTGGGCGGCATCCGCAACCTCACCGTGCGGGTGCCGATGGGCACGTACACCGGCTGGAACCACTTCGACGACGGGCGCTTCGAGGGCGGCTTCTGCACGCTGCAAGGCGCGTTCCTGCCCTTCGCCGCGACCCGCGAGGAGCGGCTGCGCGCGGGCGACGCCCGGCTGTCGATCGAGGAGCGCTGGCCGACGAAGGCGGCCTACGTCGAGGCGGTCCGCCGCGCCACCGACGAGCTGGTCGCCAAGCGCCATCTGCTCGCCGACGACGCACGGCGCCTGGTCGCCGAGGCCGAGCGGGACGGGGTGCGCAAGGGACCGTGACGGCGCCTGCGGGCGGCATGCCCGGGGGCCCTCCTCAGGCGGCCGTCCGCCGCGTCCCGACCGACGAGGGCCTCCACGGGAGCCGCCCGGCCGGTCCGCGGCGCCGCGCTGCGTCCGCCATCCGGGGCGCCGCAGCGCGCG
>CAIUGQ010000238.1 GCA_903898725.1 uncultured Burkholderiales bacterium
CGCGTCAGGTGCCCCGGCTGCGCCCGCCGCGCCTGCGAGCGGGCCCGTCGCGGTCCCGCCGTCCGGCTCGCCGGGCGGGCTGTCGTCGGTGCCCACGCTGCAGGCCCCGGTCGATGCGCCGGTGCCGCCGACCGATCCGCGCGTCGTGATCCGCGTGTCGATGCCCGACGGCCGCACAGTGCTGGTCGCCGAGGGCGACCAGGAACCCCGATCGATCGGCAGCTACGCGGTGCGCGTCTATGCCGAGGGGGCGCCCGCGACCGCCACCGACCGGTTCGTCGCCGGTCTGGTGCGTCCGCGCGACGGCAGCATCGAGCGCGTCGTGATCGAGGATCTCGATCGGGACGGCCGCGCGGACCTGGTGGTCGTCATGCGTGCGGCCGGCACCGGCGGCTACCTGTCGGCCGACGCCTACTCGTACGCGTCGAACCGGCTGGTGCGCCGGGCGAGCATCGCCGCGGTGCCGCCGGACG
Source organism: uncultured Burkholderiales bacterium (assembly GCA_903898725.1). GTDB lineage: Bacteria > Pseudomonadota > Gammaproteobacteria > Burkholderiales > Burkholderiaceae_E > UBA4615. The sequence goes on from CAIUGQ010000238.1 coordinate 474, forward strand.
CCGACATCGTCCGCCTGATCGCGCCCCGGGTGAAGCGCGGCACCGCCCCCTGAGCGGGGTCTGCGGTCAGCGGCCGAAGCGCCCGAACCAGGCGAGCGACAGCACGCCCGCCAGCGCCGCGAGCAGGGCCGCGCCGAGCGAGAACAGCGAGGTGACCTCGGTGTCCCGCCGCTCCATCACGAAGCGCGTGTTCAGCTCCTGGTAGACCTTCTTCAGGTCGGCGGCCGTGCCGGCGTGGTAGTACTCGCCGCGGGTGATCTCGGCGACGGCCTTGAGCGTCTCCTCGTCGAGCCGCACATAGGCCGACCAGCCCTCGAAGCCGATCGTCGCGCCCTCGACCGTGCCGAAGCCGACGGTGAACACCCGCACGCCGCGGTCGGCCGCCATCTTGGCGACCTCGATCGGGTCGGGCCCGGTGGTGCGGCGACCGTCCGACAGCAGCACGATCACGCCCGAGGTGTACGAGCCCGGCTTGACCGGCGCGGGGCGCTCGCGCTCGGGCCTGGCCGGCTTGTCGATCGCCACGCCGCGCCCGCCGGCGCCGCCGGCGCGACCGAACACCACCGACTCGACGTCGATGTCCTCGTCCGGGAAGAGGGTGGCGAGCGACACGACGAGCGCACTGCCGGTCGCGGTGCCCCGCTGCAGCTGGAACCGGTCGATCGCGGCGATCAGGTCGTCGCTGCGGTCGGTGGGTTTCTGCACCATCTGTGCCGAGCCGCCGAACGACACGATGCCGATGCGGGCGCGCGGCGGGTGGTCCTCGATGAACGAGCGGGCGGCGGCCTGCGCGGCGGTGATGCGGTCGGGCAGCACGTCGTTCGCCCGCATCGACAGCGACACGTCGATCGCCAGCACGATGGTCTGGAACTGCGAGGGCAGGGTGATGACCGCGGTCGGCCGGGAGATGGCCAGCAGTGCCGCGGCCAGCGCGAGCAGGAACAGCGCCGGCGGCACGTGCCGCCGCAGCCCCGAGCGCGGCCCCATGGCCTCGCGCACCAGGGACAGGCTCGCGAACGCGACCGCCGCCTTGCGCCGGCGCAGCAGCCAGACGTAGGCGGCGACGCACGCCGGCAGCGCGAGCAGCAGCCAGAGCATCTGGGGCCACAGGAACGACATCGGGACCGCCTCCGGGACCGGCCACCCTAGGGCCGGCCTACGCCGTGTTTATAGCATCCGGAACGTCGTCCGGAACAGCGTACGGTTGTCCGCGCCGCGGCCGCGGTCGACAATCGCCCCTCCTGCAGGGAGGAACCCATGACCGATGCCGCCACGATCCAGCGCCTGTTCGAGCCCCTGCTGCCCGGCCTGATGGGTCTGGTGCTGACCGAGGTGACCCCCGAGCGGGTGGTCGCGACCCTGAGGGTGCGCCCCGATCTGTGCACGACGGGCGGCATCCTCCACGGCGGCTCGGTGATGGCCTTCGCCGACACGCTCGGGGCGGTCGGCACCTTCGTGAACCTGCCTCAGGGCGCGCGCACGACGACGGTCGAGTCGTCGACCAAGTTCCTGGCGGGCGCACCGGTCGACACGACCGTCACCGGGGAATGCACGCCGTTCCACCGCGGCCGGACAACGATGGTCTGGCAGACGATCGTGCGGACCGAGGCCGGCAAGCTGTGTGCGGTGGTCACGCAGACCCAGCTCGTGATTCCCGGCTGAGTCCCGGGCGGCCTAGGCCGAGCGGCGGGCCGGCGACCGGCGCGCCGGAATCGGGTATGGTGCCGGTTTCGAGGGGGATCATCACTTGGCGAAGCCGAACTACCAGTACGAAAAGCGTCAGCGCGAGCTGGCGAAGAAGGCCAAGAAGGCCGAGAAGGCCGCCCGCAAGACGACCGGCGGCTCCGACGGCGGCAGCGATCTCCCGGACGACGGCACGCCCGCGCCCGATGGCGAGATCGGCGGCGCGGCGCCCGGCACCGCAAGCCCGGCCGACGGCCAGGGCTGAGCCCGCCCCGGCTCGCCCGGCGGCGCGCGCCGACCGGGGCGTGGCCGACGCGACGTTCACCCGCCGAAGTTCACCGCCTCAAGGTCACCGCCCGAACTTCGCCGACATCAGGCGGCGGCGGGCTTGAAGGTGTTCAGCTCGATCCGCTCGCGCGCGATGACGGACGCGACCGTCGGATGCTGCGCGAAGCGTGCGACGTAGTCGCGGAGCGCCGGCAGCGTCGCGGGGTCGATCCCCGCATACCCACCCCACCGAAGCAGCGTCAGCACGTACGCATCGAGGAAGGACGGGTGCTCGCCGGTCAGCCACGGCTGCGCGCAGCCCACCCAGCCCTGGATCCGCTCGAGCTGCTCGCGGTAGCGCGCGGCGGCGAACGCCCGGACCTTCGCCCGCGCCTCGACGTCGTCGGTGAACTTCTCCGGCATGAACACGTGCGCGAAGGTCGGGTGCACGGTGTTGTTGATCCAGGCCATCAGCGACAGCGTCTGCGCCCGGGCCCAGGGGTCGACCGGCAGCAGTCCGAGCTGCGGATGCCGCCCGGCGATCCAGTCGCAGATCGCGACGATCTGGGTGAGCGTGCGGCCCTCGACCTGCAGCACCGGCACCTGGCCGTCGGGATTCATCGCGAGGAACTCGGGTGTGCGGTGCTCGCCCTTGTGCAGGCGCACCAGCACCGGCTCGAAGGCCTCGCCGGTGGCGGCGGCGATGCGCTCCAGGCCGACATGCGGGACGAACGAACACGCGCCGGGCGCGTAGTGCAGGCGGACGGTCATCGGTCGATCTCCTTGTCGTTCCGGATCGCGGGCCGATCGGCCCGCCAGCGCGCAGCGTACCGCAGGGGACCATGAGGCGGTCGCCTACAATCGCGGCCATGGAATCGGTCGACGCAGTGGTGATCGGTGCCGGCGTGGTCGGGCTCGCGGTGGCCCGCGCGCTGGCGCTCGCAGGACGGGAGGTGCTGGTGCTCGAGGCCGAGGAGGCGTTCGGCACCCAGACCTCGTCGCGCAACTCCGAGGTCATCCACGCCGGCATCTACTACCCGCAGGGCTCGCTGAAGGCCACGCTGTGCGTGCGCGGCAAGTCGATGCTCTACGCCTACTGCGCGGCGCGCGGCGTCGCGCACCGACGCGTCGGCAAGGTGCTGGTCGCCGCCGATGCGGCCGAGGTGCCGGTGCTCGAGGGCTACGCCCGCAAGGCGGCCGCCAACGGCGTGCCGCTCGAGCCGCTCTCTGCGGCCGAGGTCGCGCGGCTCGAGCCCGCGGTGCGCGCGGTCGCGGGCCTGTGGTCCGAGAGCACCGGCATCGTCGACAGCCACGGGCTGATGCTCGCGCTGCTGGGCGATGCCCAGGCCGCCGGTGCGACGCTGGTCACCCGCACGCCGCTCGAGCGCGCGCGTGCGGTGGACGGCGGCTTCGAGCTGCACGCGGGCGGCGCCGAGCCGATCGCCCTGCGCTGCCGCCTGCTGGTCAATGCCGCGGGCCTGTCGGCGCAGCGAGTCGCCCGCGCCATCGAAGGACTCGACCCCGTCCACGTGCCGCCCGCGCACTACGCGAAGGGCCACTACTTCACGCTCGCCGGGCGCACGCCGTTCTCGCATCTCGTCTATCCGATGCCCGACCATGCGGGCCTGGGCATCCATGTGACGCTCGATCTCGCCGGCCGCTGCAAGTTCGGACCCGACGTCACGCGCTGGCCGGCCGAGCCCGACTATGCATTCGAGGAAGGCCTCGAGGCGCGCTTCTACGAGGCGATCCGCCGCTACTGGCCCGAGCTGCCCGACGGCGCGCTGCAGCCCGGCTACACCGGCGTGCGGCCCAAGGTCAGCGGCCCCGCCGATCCGGCCGGCGACTTCATGATCCAGGGCGCCTCGGTGCACGGCCTCGCCGGCCTGGTGAACCTGTTCGGCATCGAGTCCCCGGGCCTGACCTCGTCGCTCGCCATCGCGCAGGAGGTCGCCGCCCGTCTCGGGCTCGATGCGACGGCCGCCGAGTGCTGAAGGACGACACGGCACGCAACCGGCTGCTCGGCATCGGCCTGGTCTCGATCACCTTCCTGTGCTTCGCGGTGCTCGACACGTCGGCGAAGTGGCTGGTGCTGCGCCTGCCCGTGATCGAGGTGGTCTGGCTGCGCTTCGTCGGCCACGTGCTCTTCACCGGACTGCTGCTGGCGCCCCGGCACGGGCGCGGGCTGGTGCTTGTGGCCCATCCGTGGCTGCAGCTGCTGCGCGGCCTGATGCTCTTCGCCATGACCGCGCTGAACTTCTGGGCGCTGCAGTACCTGCAGCTCGCCGAGACCGGTGCGATCCAGTTCGCCGTGCCGCTGCTGATCGCGCTGTTCGGCGCCTGGCTGCTGGGCGAGCGGCTCGACCTCGGCCGCTGGCTGGCGATCGGCACGGGCTTCGCGGGCGTGCTGCTGATCGTGCGCCCCGGCACCCAGGGCTTCCATCCCGCGATCCTGCTGGCGGTGGGCAATGCCGTGCTCTATGCGCTCTTCAACCTGCTCACGCGCCGGCTCGCCGCGACCGACCGGCCGGAGGCGACGCAGTTCCTGTCGGCGCTGACGGCGGCCTGCCTGCTCGCGCCCTTCGGCATCGCGCTGTGGCGCACGCCGGCGAACGCCACCGAGTGGTGCCTGATCGCGGTCACCGGCATCTTCGGGGGACTCGGCCACTGGCTGCTCGCCGCAGCGCACCGCTTCGCGCCGGCCACCGTGCTCGCCCCGTTCCTGTACCAGCAGATCGTCTGGATGACGCTGCTGGGCTGGTGGGTGTTCGGCGACGTGCCGGGCTGGCCGGTGGTGCTCGGCACCGGCGTGGTCGTGGCCAGCGGCCTGTATCTGATCGCCCGCGAGCGGGCCGGCGCGACGCTCCGGTAACATCGCCCGGTCAGCCGCCCACCCGCGCAGTCCCTCCCATGGCCGAGCATCCGTTCCCCGAGCCGCAGGTCGATTTCGACCGCTGGCCGTATCCGGCCGTGGCCGCGCACCGCGGCGCCGGCAGGCTCGCCCCCGAGAACACGCTCGCCGCGATGCGCGTCGGTGCCTCGCTCGGGCACAGGCTCTTCGAGTTCGACGTCAAGCTCTCGGGCGCCGGCAAGCCGGTGCTGC